>JAPYWO010000007.1 GCA_028276305.1 Candidatus Thermokryptus sp. | reverse complement strand
CAGTGATAAAAATTTGAATTATAATAACTAGACGAAACGCTGCTTTTACTTTCCCACTTTTTGATCTCGCCATGATCCCCTCCAAAGTTATTTTTTATGAACCCGTTAGATTTCTCCATTTAACAGTCCACTTCAACTTCCCTTGTAAATCATAAACTTGATATGGATCAGAGAAATAAACTACCTTATACCCATACTCATCATCTGAATCACCTATTGTTAAATTAACATGAAATTTGAACGGAATGGTAACACCAAATATGTATTCAATAATTTGAATTATAGTCTCGCTTTTTAATGTTAAGCTCCAATCCCAATCGTCTTCATACCAGTAATATACAACCCACTCACCTATATCTTGAGTCCAGTTAAACATATCCCAATTATAGGTTTTCCAACCTGTGTAATCATCCTCCCAAGGTAATCCAGCACCTTCCCACGCAAAATCAAAACCACTAAATGGAGCTGTCTTGAACAAATACTGGCCATCAGGATAATTTTTAGCTTTTACTAATAAAACAATCTCAGGATCGCCTTTTGTCCAAGGTTCATGATCATCAAGTACCTGCAAAGATTCAAATATCTCCCAACACCCCCATTGCCTTGGCTGTGTACTACCTCCACCTCCAAAACTACCACCACCCCCACCATCATCTTCACTTTCTCTCATATTAGGCAAACTAAAATATTTCACATTACCATTATCATCTACCCTCTCATTTACCCCAAGAACTATAACAGGAAAATCTGGCGCCTTCCACGCATCTAACCAATACTCATTACCCTCACTATCAAACGCCTTAACCCTCTTAACTAACTTATCATCTACACCAACAGGATGATACGCAACGAGCGGAACATAATTTTCAGCATCCCACTTTTCAAAATTTACAGGAACCGCAATGTTAAATTTCGGGATCAATTCAACAAGTTCTTTTACTCTTGAAATACCTTCATTAAGACCCTGCTTAAAAACTTTTGAATATCCCTTCCCAAGCTTGGTTTCAAAACTTTCACCATCAATAAACCTCTTTTCCCGGGCAAACTTATACAAAAATTCATAGTCACCATCAAACTTTTTCCCAACCTCCGCCTTTATAAATTTTCTGAATTCAACATCCTTAACAGCCAGTGCAAATGTCCTGGCTAACTTCTCAAGCGCCTGATTTACTACCTCCGGATTTACCCTCCCCGAATTACCCTCCATCTTGAAATCCCCAGCTTTGCCCTCAAACTGAACCAAATTATCACTATTACGAGAACAACTAATTAAAATGAGAGAGAAAGAGAGAGAATACTAACAGCGGAAGTACAGTTTTGTAGTTCATAGTAATCACCCCGATATTTTTTTACTTCACTTTTAATTTAACAAATTCAAATTTTTAAAGTCAAATACCAATATCATTAAAACCTCACTTCTTTAACCTGAATACATTGAACCTACCATACTCTGAAATTTTCTCAAGATGCCTCTTTATATCCTCCCTCTCCTCAAAACCCCTATCATCGCAGATGAGATATTTCGCCCCTTTGTCTATCATCTCAATAAATTTTGATTCGCTCACCTTATCAGTTATTGACCACCCCTTCCTGTGCGCAAAATAAAGATAAACACTCGGCGATTCATCACAACAAACTATAACAAGTGAATTTCTATCAGGTATAACCTCATCAAGATGCGACTCAAGCGTTAAAAGCTCACCAGGCATTGACTTTAACCCAACCTCAAACCTTGATAACCCCCTTATAGACCCAAGCACAGGTACCAAAATTAAAGCGAAAGATAGAACATATCTCAAGACCTTTTTAAAAAATGTCGCCTCACCCTCCAAAATATCACTTATAAAAAACTTAAAGCCCACAACACAAATTGAAATTAAGAACGGCAAAGAGGCTACCATATAGTAATCATGCCAGTATAACGCTGGATAAAACATAATCATGTAAAATATCAAACCAACCCCATATAGAAAGACAAAATTCAAAACATCACCATATCTAGATTTAAATTTCAAACCAATATAAATTCCCAATAAGAAAAAGATAAATTGTGCGTAATTTATGTAAAGCTCTGGCAACCACTGAATGAAAATTCTCTTCGTGGAATTCAAAATTTCATCTATATCATGAGTAAGATTTGGCGAAAGCCGAAAGTCAAAGTTTTTATAAGTGTAACTCAAATACCTCGCATAAAAATACCACCCCGCAACCAAAGCGACTGAAAGAAAAACGAAAAACAAATTTTTAAAATCCAACCCCCTTTTCTTATAGAGCAGAAAAAAGAAAAATGGCAAAGATATAAGAGAATTAACCTTGATCAAAGCGGAAAAACTGAGAAAGAAAAGGGATAAAATTAAATGATATGCCCGTGAACTCCCTTCCCATAACTTAAGATGATAAAGTGAAACAAATAAAAAAGAAAGAGATGGCACCTCAGGCATAACGACGAATGAGTAATAGCAAAATAGGGGACTGAAGATAAGGAAGAACGATGCGACAAAACCGTAAAGCTTTCCACCAAATAATAACTTGAAAAATAAATAAGAATAAGCAATGGCAACTAAACTAAATAAAAGTATAATATACCTCGGCGTTATATCATTCAACCCAAAAATTTTATAAGAAACCGCAATTAAGTAATTCACAACGGGAAACTCCATACCAGTGATACCCGTCAATTCACCCCTTGAGTCCAAACGTGGCTTCAAAATGTTCATCCCTTCCTCATAAAAATTCCTCGCAACGCTCAACCCCATCGTCTGCCTCCAAAGATGAAAACCAACTGGTGGATAATTTGAATATTTTACATGGACCACAAACTGAAGCAAAAACAAAAATAAAATCAACTTTATGTCTCCCGCCTTTTCAATTAAATAAATTAACCTCTTCATCAGGTCCAACTTCTATTTTAATATTGATATGTCCTCTTTGGTCCGGGCATCGGCAAGTCCATATCCCCAAAAGCGCTAAAAAATGCACCAACCGATATAACAGGCGTAAACCTTCTATAATTTGGATTATATGCAACCTCAATCCGAAAAATTTTCATCCCAGCCAACAGGGAATTTTCGATCATAAGACCAAACCCTACATCAGTTAAATTATTAATATGCGACGATTTCATAAGGGCTTTTTCAAAAAATATATCAATTCCAAATGAAAATTTCCAAAACCTTAACACATCAAAAAATCTACCCTCAGCGTTGATAATTACCTTATACCTTCCCCAATATCTCTCAGAGCCAACACCCCTTATGTCCTTAATGTCTATTAAAATTGGCTCCCAATCTTTCGGATTTTTCACTGCCTGAAATCTCATTGTAAAATTATTCTTTTTCAAAAATATCTTAGTTAAAACAAACTCTAATCTAAACATATCCTCCTTTCTTGGATAAAACCTCCCGAAATAGCCCATCATATATAAATAATTCGTTGCCCCGAAAAGATTGGCAAAACCAAAAGATAAATCGCTGTACCATAAATCAGACCTTAAATCAAAACCAGTTGAAAGCCCAAAAAAATGTCCAAGTTGAACATCTTCATAATCAATGGAAAAATTAAAATATCTTGATCTTAAATACCTTAAAGCCCAAGTATAAACGCCAAGGTTAAACATCTCATTCTCCCTTTTGTAACCTTCCCCCCTGTCCTTGTCAAAGTAATATCTAACTTTTAAAGCCCTCCTATTTGATATTGCCTCTGAAGAGTTGAGATAAGAAACCTCGGTTGACAATCCAATAGAAGTTAAAAATTCAAAAAGGTTATTTTTCAGGAACATTCCTTTATACGATTCGCCTTGAAATATGTATTTTTGCCCGCTGAAATCCTGATAGTACAAACTTAGCTCATGACCCGATTCTAAAGAATAAAATCTCCTGTGAAGATGAATTGTTTTTATCCCCCACTCCGGATATAACTTATCCTGAAATTTAAACTCATACCTTGTCCCAAATAAGTTTTTATCAAAAAAGATGAATTCCCTGCTTTTTCCAAAATTTAAAAACGCCAAAGATAAACTCACATTGTATCCAAAACCAAACAGGTTAAGGTCTTTAAATGTCAACCCATAGTTTCTGTAATCCCCCTGCCTCCTGTATGAAAAATTAACATAGGTTGACCATTTATCAGCAAAAGATATAATCACATCAACGGAGTCGTCACCAACCGGGGATAGATCCATTTTAACATTCGCAAGAAATTCCCTCTCCCGTAGAATTCTCTCGCTCTCATATAATTTATACAAATCTAAACTATCCCCAGCTTTAAAGGTTATATCGTTAAGTATAACCGCGTCCTTCGTTGAAAATTTAAGATCATTTAAAAATGATAGAGAATTTGAAAAACTTTTCTCTTTCACAATGATTATCTTCCTTATCCACTTCCCATTATCAGCCGAAATCAAACTTTGCGAAAAAATACCTATAATCGCAATTACAACTATAACAATCATTACATTCCCTCATTGAAATTTCAAAAACACACTTCCATTTCTCCACCCAACTTATAAACTATCTTAATACCCCTTCCCAATCACTTCCCACCGATTTCTATACCTATCATAATCCTTTGGTTGTAACCAATATGAAACTCTGTTATCTTTAACCATCTTTTTCACCATTTTCTTAACTTCTTCTCCCTTTAAAATATATACCTTCGGGCTCTCACTGAAAATCTCCGCACATATGATGACAAAATCAGCCATTACCTCCAACTTTGAACCGAAAGGTACGGGATTTTTTTTACTAAGCGTCTTAACTTGAATTGTGAACTTCCTCTCCCCATCTAAATCATAAATTATGATGTCAACACCCCTCGCATTCCTCGTCGTAGGCAAACAATTCCACCCCCTCTTGGACAACTCATAACATACATAAAAAAGACCAGTATTTCCCACCAATTGATTACTTATCTTCCTACCTAATTCTCCTGCTTCCACCAAATTTTCCTCCTTTATTTTCTTTTTCCAATTTATTTATCTAATTCCCTTGCTCCAACTCGCCCTGAAATACCTGTTAACCTTTAATCACACCCCTTCCTGCAAATACGCTGGCTTCGGAAACACAATTTTCACCGGCTGTCTGAAAATAGCATGACTCAAAACAAGCTCCCCCTTCTCCAAACGCGTTATATTCGCCTTCACCGCCGGATCAAGAAAACGATAATGCACCGCCGATAACTCCGCCGAACCACTCCTCCCTATAACTAATGTAGAACTGTTCCCCGCCACCCTCTCATGTACCGCACTCATAAACTGCTCAGCCCCAAACAAAACAACCCCAAGCGACCTCCCCCTCTCAGCTATATCCAAAACCTGCTCAATTATCGGCGACTCCTTCTCCCTCGTCGGTGCATACTTGTTTAACTCATCAACGAAAATTATAACCTTCTCCGGCAAATCCTCCGACTCACTCCCCTCCTCAGCATAAAGCGAATAAATCGTCCTCAAAATATCACCAAAAACCAATGTCTGCTCATCATCCGTAAGCTTCGCTATATCAACTACGATAACCTCACCTCCCTTTATCTTCGCTATCTCCTCACTGATGCTCCTAACATCCTTCCTCCGATTGCTAACAAATATCCCACTCTGCCTCGTCTCAATAATCCTACGCAATATACGACGAAAACGACCAACCGTGACCGCAGGAACTTCACCAACTTTCTGACTTTGACCCGTCTTTGTATCCACAAGCGGCTCCCCGTTTAACAACGTACTCCAATCGCTAACTTTCCCCCACCTACCACTCGGACCCCACTGACCCGTCCTCGGATCAGAAAGTCCAGCGTTTATCTCACCAATCAATGCCCCAAGCGTGTCCCAAGGATCCGGAATCTGCGACAAAAGCAAATCAAGCTTATTATATGTATCCTGTAATGAATACGCATATATCATCCAGTTCTTTTCAGGCAAACGAAAACTATTCGGTCTACCCGTCCTCAATGTCTCCTTCCCATAAGGCAAAAGATAACGAACTCTGTCAAACGGCTTCGGCGTCAAACCCAACCTCTCCCACATATCTAACTGCTCCTTCTCTAACCCTCCCTTCGGTGGCTGATCAATTGAAAGTAAATCACCATGCTTCACATTTAAAATTATAACCCCAATCTTATCCCTCATCCCCACTTTCTCCGCCGTCTGCAAAATTGATTGAATCAAAAACATCGCATAACTCGTCTTCGTCGCCAACCCAGAAATCCCCGTTATGTTCACATGTGCACCTTCAGGACCAAGAACATACCTCAAATCTAAATAAACAACCGCCTGCGTCCCATTTGACAAACGTATTAACCCAGCTGGCACACGATACCTCTTATCAATCTTGTCAACACCAAGAGCTACCTGAATCCCCTCCTCATCAGCAAAACGAACCGACCTGTCACACGCAAGGGGCATGTAAATATCCTTATCATTAGATAACACCGCTACCTTCGCTATCGTCGTCCCCTGCCTTACTGTGTTCGGCTCACCACCTACCTGCCCAAAATCATTTGAAATGTAATTCGCAAGATGCGTCGGCGCATCCGTAGTATGCTCCAATGTCGTGACAATGCCAAATGTCCTGCTCATCCCATCGTGCGCTATCTGCTCCGCCTCAACAATATCAAATGGATTAACAATTACCCCAGGCGCAAGCCAAAATGTAAAACTATCCGAACTCGTCGGCTCATTTGATGTAGCCGACACCAACCCGATTATTGCCCTTTCTTCCATATCCCCTTACCTCCAACGAATTAGTTGTTGAATTACCTCCCTTGAATAAAATGCACTTTTTATCGCTTGCTCAGCTAAATAAATCGGATAAAGATGTGAATGCCACCTCCTATCACGCCCATACGGCGTCACATTACGCTCCGATAAAAGTGAACCCGAAACCATATCTATCAACTCGCTATCCACCGGCTCCCTGCTCGGACTTACTAACTCACACTTTATCACCCCCATCAAAGGATAATCCACTTTCCCCTGCGGTCTTAACCTCAAATACCAAAAAACGATCCTACCATCAAGCGCCTTAAAAGCCATCGTCCGTGCCCCCTCCTCAAGCTCCGACAATAACCTGTATATCGTAACCCTCTCCCTCCTCGCTCCACCACCAAAACTAAATATCGGATCCTTCCTGAAATTCTTCGCCACCCCAACAACAGGCGGAACATCACTATACCTTCTACATAACCCATCCAAAATTAAATTAAACATAAGCGAACCATCCTTCACCATCCAAACCCCACTATCCTTTATCCTCTCCACCAACCCTAACGCCAAATCCGCCTCAAGCTCATGCATTTTATATCTTACCTTCCCCGCAGAACGATTCCTCAAATCCTCCGAACTATAAAAACGACCAAGCGCCGAATTTGGTATCTCAACATCCTCCAACTCAATGCCAGCTTCTTTACACAAACTCTCTATATTTCCCCACGCCTCATCAGATAACCGATACCTTGAAAGAATTAGATAATTCCTAACCTCTAGCCTATCACGATTGACACTGCCATCATCTTTCCTGTAAATTACACACGCACCCACCTGCGCGAAATTTACCGGCGTCTCACGATCCCCCTCAATCACCGTCCCAAGAAAATATGTCCTAAATGAACCATCCAAAAAATACCTGAAAACCTGCCTCTCCCTCCTTGAAACCTCCTTAACTTTACGATATCTACCCTTATTAACATCAAACCCATCTTCCCATACAATATCAAAAACCTTCTCATCAGTATAAGCCCTCTCCTCCTGTTCCTCCACATCCGCATATAACAGGTCCTCCATCGCCCCTCCCACAGCAGGCAATATATCCACTACCCCACTCCACGACTTAAGTATCTCCCGAATCCTCCTTAATTCCCTCATCTCCCCTCCATTCTTTTATTTCCCAAATTTAACAATTCCTCAAAACCCTCATTCCTTACTAAAATTATCACTCTTAAACCACTTCCTCAAAATATCACGAATTTTTTTAAAGCTCAAATCTTTACAACCCTCCAAACTTACCTTCCCCGCTACTAATTCCTCCATCCGCGAATACCTCCCGCTAAAACTTCTCCAAGATCAACCTCACCACGCCACTCTTTTAATATCGGATGCTCATCCCCACGAACGATAACGCTCGCCCCTTCCGAACTCAATGTAAAACATAATACATTCCTTTGCTCCGCCAATTTCAACAATAAAGGAGAATGCGTCGCAATGAAAACCTGCCCATCATAAATTGATGAAAGCGACTGATACACTAACTCCAACGCCCTCGGATGAATACCGTTCTCCGGCTCCTCAATCAAATAAATCTTATCCTCCGAAGGTATATACGCCAAAAGCGTCAAAGCTAAAAAACGAAGCGTCCCATTAGAAAGCATCCAACTCGGTGACCTCAATCCACCCTGAAAATGAACCTCTAAATATACAAAACGATCCACCTCACGCTCACGAATAACTATATCTTCAACATTTGGCAAAGCTAACTTTACATGCGAAAGCCATCTGCGAAACCTCTCCGGAGCATAAGGACGACACGGCTCCCGCATCCGCTGACTGTTAAGCATTAAACTATGTACCCCATCCATCATTAACCTCCTTGCCCACAACGCTACTGGAAACCTCTCCTCATCCTCAGGCAAATTTGATAAAGCTGCTTTCTTCGGACTTATCCGAAACGGTGCATTCCACTTTGTCCTTTCAGATCGAAAATAAACTTTCATCCCAACCCCTCTCTGAACAACTTTACGCCAACCCAAAGGCGCCCTTTGATATGGCTCCTTTACTATACTACTTGGCGTATCCCAAGAAAACTTCTCCGTCCTCGTCTTATCCCCACTTTCCTTCTTTAACCACAATGTCTCCCTCAAAATCTCCAACCCATGCTCACCAGCCCCAATCCTAACTTCATACCTGCAAAAACGATAATCCTCAAACCTTATCCTTTCAGGAACCTTTAACTCAAGGGCGATCTCAAACCAATCCGACTTGCCCAGCCAAACCAACTCATTTAACGACCCAACCCTTGACTCCACCGCCTCCTCAACCCCATCATCAAGCAAATCCCTTACAAAACTATACACATCTAAAAATGTGCTCTTACCACTGGCGTTCGGTCCAACTAAAATTTGAAATCGCCCCAAATCCTGCCTGACCTCCCTTAAACACTTGTAATTATTTACCTCCACCCTCGTAACCATCACTCCTCCTCTTCAATTTGTTCTAACTCTCCGCTTAACTCCTCTAAATTCCCCCTTATCTCCTCCAACTCATCTTCGCTCAAACCCCAAATCTTACCCGCCACCCTATCTATCTCCTCCTCTATCTCCCTCAACCGCTTCTCATCACCCTCCCTCGCCACCTCATGCGCCTTCTCCGATAACTTCGCTAACCGACGATGCAAATCATCCTTCGGATCAAAACGGGGAACGCGAGCCTTATCTAACACATTAGGAGACCCAAAACCCCCTGTGCCATGCACTGCCGATGAAACAATAACTAACCGCCAAGGGCATGAATTCACGACAGCACAGAAGTAATGGGCTTCGGTTAAATCAGTAAAATCTACCAAAGTTGCTGTTTCAATCGGCACAACAGGTTTATTTTCACCAGCGACATTTGCATGACCTACTACAGCTGCTGTAATGTCATTTGCTACGCGCGTCCACACCACCTTCCAAGGGGCGAAAGTGTAGGTGCCAACAGCGCCGTAAAAGTAGAATGGTTCCCCACGCTTTAAAGCACTCTTAACCATTGCATCAGCCCTACGAAGCAGAACATTCTCAAACTGTTTCAAATAGCCATAAGTGTATATAAATTGCCTTTGCATTTGGTTAGCAGGGATCACTTGATTAGGATTATTTCGCTGACGTGGAACAATGATATAAGCAGATGGTTCAGCTCTCCAACGCTGGACATCTCGCCCGCGCAAAAGCGGATAAAGTAGATCCGGCTCAATTGTTTCAGTCACCTCCTGCACTTTCACCCTTCCGCCTTCGGTAATATTGCGAACCACCACCAACCCATCAGGACGCTTGTAAACTATATCAACCCAATAAACTGCATTCGCACCACCTGTGTTAACCCCTTCGTGTGCTACATAATCCGACTTGCCCAAAACCTTCCTTATCGCTTTTATGGCTTTTCTTCTTGCAGTAAGCCAAGGCGATGTCAAATCACCTGGGTCAACCGGCTCCGCAACGAAGTTTAATCGCACCGTTGCTTTCGTTACCTCCTCTAATGTGCTATCATATGTGAATCTCGCCCCCCTTACCTTCCGCCAAAGAGTATATGGAACCGGATAACTCGTCTGCTTGCCCTTCTCCAAAACCATCACCGCAGTCCTGTTGGAAGCGCCCTCAAAGGGCTGAAGCGAAACCATATCGTCAACATGGAGAACCTTAACGGGGCGTGATTTTTTGTCAAAAGGTGGCAATAGGAACTGACGGAAACCTGCCCCTGCGCCTGATGTCTTGAAAAGGCTTTGAGTAATGACAAAGCCCAGTCGTCCACCTTGTTTTAGCAGGGAGTCCATGACTGTGTAGGTCATCAAGGCAGAAATGTCTACCTTTACCGCACCAAGCCGAGGTCGCCCTCCTCTGAATGTGCCTGCTAGTTGATAACGAACCCACAATTCTCTGGTGCTGTCCCGATATCTATCCGGCAAATGCTCCCAATTCACCCATGGAGGATTACCAACTACATAATCAAATTGCCCCACCGTCAAAGGCGCAAAATTATTCTTCAACAACCTCGCCCATAAACCATTCATCCCCTGCTTGTGTAAATCATATATCCTCTCATATACCTCCTTAACCTTCTCAATATCACCCCTCTCCAACTTCACAGATGATAGCTCCTTCTTCAAACGATTTAAAAAAACTTCTACATTAATCCCCGAACGAACCCCTTCCTCCAACATATCACAAAAACGATCAAACACCTCCCTCCTGCACAATACCTCAGGAATGCGAAATGTACCAACAGCCGTCGGAAACTCATACGAATCCTGCGCCTCTAATCTCTCCCCAATCGCCGGCGTCCTGACAGAATCCGCAAGATAAACAGGTATCGTAATATCCCCCCTCCTGTGCTCAAGCAAATCAGCAATCGCCAAAAGATAATTAACCCTCGCCGTCAATACAGCCAAAGGATTCAAATCAAAACCAACTACATTATTCAAAATCGCATTCAACAAATCCACCTCCCTCACCATCAACTTCTGCCCTAACTCCTTCATCCGCGAAATTATTAACACCAGAAATGTCCCCGACCCACAAGCTGGATCAAGCCAACGCAAACCAAAAAGCTTCTCCCTGAACCTGCCCTCTGCCCTCCCACTCGGATTACCCTCAAAAAACTCATGATCAACCTGATTAAGCAACCTCTGTGCAAGCCAATCAGGCGTATAATACTCACCAAGATTATGACGAACCTCACGAGGCAATAAATAATGATATAACTTCTTGAATAAATCACGACTCTCCTCCGGCAAAATGGAAAGCGTAGCTGGGTCATAATCATCCAAACGCTTCAACAACTCCCTTATGCCATCCTCAATGTTGCTATCCCAAGCATAAAGATACCAAGCGAAAAAATCCCCCTCAAGCAAATTCATCAAACCATATTCCCGAAATATACCACCCGACTCCAACCTCCACATACTACTGCGAAGGACATCACTTTCTAAACTGACTAACTCACCGAAACCCGGCACACCCAACTTTACACCCATATGCCTTGAAAGAGAAAGCCAAGCCAAAAGCTTAACCAATAAAGCGAAATAAGTGTGAAGCACGAAAAAGAAACGCTCCGCATCATCCGGTGCCTTTATATCCAATCCGGCTTTCTTTACCCACTTCTTCAATGGCTCAAGCTTCCTCCCACCAAATGCCTCACTATAATCAATTGACTGACTGAAAAAAATCCTCCACTGCTCAAAAAGGTTCTTCACCATCGGAACAGAACCCCCTTTGAACGCCCTCTCCAAACCCTTCATCAACGCACGCAAAATATTCTGCGTCCGTAACTGCTCAATTGAAAAATCATTGTTTAAATTCTCCGCTGTCAACGCTATCCCCGACGCTGTGCTTACAAGCCAATTCAAGAACCTCTCCAACGACTCCCTCGTAACAGGCACCGGCTTCTCAATGAGAAAATCACCTTTGAGATAACGCACAAAAATAATATACCTACCATCAAACACAACCCCAGCCACACGACTTATCTCATGCCTCTGCGCCTTTGCAAGATCCAAGATATAATCCATTACCTGCTCAACCGCTTTCTCCGTCATCTGATGCCCCCTTCCCTCACTGATGACACCGGGCCTCTTATACTCAATAACCAAACGATTGAAAACAGTGTCCGCACGCCCACTCGCAAGCGTATATTCCAAACGCGCCAAAGGATTTAAACCCGCCTCTTTACAAAAATCAATAAGCAACGGATCAATCACCTCCCTGAACTCAGCCTCGTTCACCCGCCTCGCTATTAAATCCTTAACTTCATCCTGAATTTTAATCGCATACTTTTTAACCAACTCCCTTATCTCCATCTTCCCTCCCAACTTTTATTTTTACTCTAACATTTTACCTTAACCTCCCTTAATTCTACTAAAAGAGAAAACCTCAAAAAAATTTCAAGCCCGGTCTGATCTTTAACATGCTCCCTTAAAATCTCTTCTAAACTTTTTACCTTTGAATATAAATTTTTCTCATAACCTCCCTCAAGCACTTTTCT
>JAPYWO010000354.1 GCA_028276305.1 Candidatus Thermokryptus sp. | reverse complement strand
TTTGAACCGATGTTCCCCGGGTTAATTCTTACCTTTGCAACACCAGCCTCAATTGCCTTTAGCGCAAAGATATGATTGAAATGTATATCTGCGACGACTGGTATTGGCGAACCCTTTACAATTTCGGGAAGTGCATCAGCCGATTCTTTGTTCGGGACGGCAACACGAACTATATCACATCCAGCTTCAGCGAGTTGATAGATTTGTTTCAGCGTCGCTTTGACATCTTCCGTTTTCGTTTTAGTCATTGATTGAACCGAAATCGGCGCATCACCACCGATCGGAACGCTTCCGACATAAACTTTTCTTGATTTTCGTCTATTTATCATATAAAAATTTTTTCCCTTTGTTTTAATGTAACTTTTTGCTCGCCTCGTAAAGAATCCTTTTTTCTCGCTCGGTCAAACTTTCGTATCCGTATTGATTTATCTTGTCAAGTATTTCGTCAATTTGTTCTTGTGTTATTATCTCGTCGTCAACGAGGAGATATTTCTTCTTTTGCTTTTTAGAAAGTTTAAACTTAGCCAAAATTTCAGAAAGATCAAAGCCCGAATACATAAGCTTGATGTAAATAAAGCCAACAACAGCCCCACCAAGATGTGCAAAGTGAGCTATTCCATCGCTTCCAAAAATTCCCATTATGAGGTCAAAGAAAACAAGTATCGCAACGAAAATCCTTGCGGGTATCGGGATTAAAAAGTATAGGAAAATCATCCTGTCGGGGAACATAACGGCAAATGCAGTCATTATTCCGTAAATTGCGCCAGATGCCCCAACCACATAGCCAAATTGACCGAACAAAGGAGCGAAAACAAGATGGGTTATCCCAGCACCGATTCCAGTTGTCAAATAATAAACCCAGAATCTTCTCGTTCCCCATAGGTTTTCTATCTCAGTTCCAAACATCCAAAGCATTAGCATATTGAAAAGTATATGAAAGATTCCTTTCGGGTCGTGGATGAACATATATGTTATCAATTGCCAAAGTTTGAAGCCATCGCCTGCTGGATTTAATGCGAAGTATTTATAAATGTAAAGGTAAAGTGGGATTCCGGAGATTTTGAAGTTAAAGCCGAAAAAAATAAGAAAAAGATAGACGGCGACATTTATGATGATCAGATATTTTATCGCTGATGGAAAGAATCTAAAACCACGAAAAAAGCTCGGTCTATAATACCTATAGCTCATTTTTGGCTTTTTGGTTTTTTGTATTTGTTAAAATATACAACGCCGTTTGTTAAATTAAAAATGAAAAGGGCGGTTTAAAACCGCCCCAGAAAATTTAATGATTTGCGATGAAATTTGGTTTTACTTGTCCTTTATCGCTGAAATTCCGGGCAACTCTTTTCCCTCAAGGAATTCAAGTGAAGCACCTCCACCAGTTGAGACATGAGAAACTTTATCTGCCAGTCCTGCTTTTGAAATTGCTGAGGCGGAATCACCACCGCCTACAATTGTCACCGCTCCTTTGCTTGTTATCTCGGCGAGGGCTTTAGCTATTTCAAATGTTCCTTTAGCGAAATTATCAAATTCAAAAACTCCCATCGGTCCGTTCCAAACAACTGTTTTTGCATCCTTTAAAACATCTTTAAATGTTTCAATTGTCTTTGGTCCTATGTCAAGTATCATCCAATCGGGTTTAACTTTTTCAACCGATGTTATTTCAAAGGTAGCGTTATTTGAGAATTCGCTTGCTATTACACAATCAACGGGCAAGATGAATTTTATATTTCTTTTCTCCGCTTCATTTAGAATTTCTTTTGCGAGTTCAATTTTGTCATTTTCAACAAGTGACTTGCCGACCTCATAACCTTTCGCTTTCAAAAATGTATTTGCCATTCCTCCGCCGATCAAGAAGGCATCAACTTTATCCATTAAATTTTTTATCACTTGAATTTTATCTGACACCTTTGCACCGCCAAGTATCGCTACATAAGGTTTTTCCGGGTTTGTAAGTGCCTTTGATAGATATTCAATTTCTTTTTTCATCAAGTAGCCGATGGCTGTTTCCTTGACAAATCTCGCAACTCCCTCTGTTGATGCATGTGCACGGTGAGCGCTTCCAAAAGCATCGTTTATATAAACATCGGCTATTGAAGCGAGCTCTTTGGCGAAGTTTTCATCGTTTTTTTCTTCCTCTGGATGGAATCTCACATTTTCAAGCAATAGAACTTCGCCTTCTTTCAATTCAGAAACCATTTTCCTTACTTCTTCGCCGATGCAATCCGGGGCGAACTTAACGCTCATCCCAAGAAGTTTTGATAAATGTTCTGCAACTGGTTTTAAGCTGTATTTTTCGTCATATCCCTTCGGTCGTCCAAGGTGGCTTATTAAAATCGCCTTTCCGCCACTTTCAATTATTTTTCTTATCGTCGGGAGCGATTCTCTTATTCTTGTGTCATCGGCGACCTTCCCATTTTCAATCGGGACATTAAAATCAACTCTGACAAGAACTCTTTTCCCTTTCAGGTGCAGATCGTCAATTGTGATTTTTTTCATGGGCTTATTCCCCCAATTTATTTTTAAGTTTGAAATCAAGCACCTCGTAGACGATTTTTATAGTTCCGAACTTTATGAAAAGCACCTTTGGGAAGACCTGTGTTTCATTCCTTGACAAGATAAAAATATCACCAAGCGAATTTACATCAAGGAATTGTTTATTCTGTACCTTGCCGAAACGTTTTGATTGATAGTTGATTTCGTATTCGCATT
>JAPYWO010000353.1 GCA_028276305.1 Candidatus Thermokryptus sp. | reverse complement strand
GAAAGGTACATTGAATTGGTTAAACTTGGAAGGAGAAATAAAAGCGCTGGTTACGAGCTTGCTATATCAAGGGGAAAAAATTACCGCCCCGGTGACAAAATAACCTATTACATCACAGGTTCAACCCCCGATGTTAAGTCGTTTGAAAATTGCAAACTCGTAGAGGAATGGAATCCTTTCCGAAGGGATGAGAATGTTGCTTATTATCTGTCAAAGTTGAACGAATACTCAAGAAGGTTTGAAATTTTTTTCAAACCAGATGATTTCAAAAAAGTTTTCTCTTTAAATGAGGGGATAAATTTTGATGATGTAGAAATCATCACAAGAAAATTGAAGGAAGAGATAAGTTAAGCTACTTTTTGCTTTTTATTTTTCTCAAACCACTCTTTGATAAACTGAACTATCTCCGTAGTAAGAGTTCCAGGTGTAAAGACCTCAGCAACCCCCATTTCCTTAAGTTTAGGTATATCCTCGTCTGGAATTATTCCACCAGCAAGTAAAAGAACATCATCAAGTCCTTTTTCTTTCATTAGTTTTATTATCTTTGGGAAGATCGTCATATGAGCGCCACTTAATATGCTCACCCCTATTACATCAACATCTTCCTGAATCGCTGCGGAAACTATCATCTCGGGCGTTTGCCTTAAACCGGTATAAATAACCTCCATACCCGCATCTCTAAGCGCAGCTGCTACAACTTTAGCCCCTCTATCATGTCCATCAAGTCCTGCTTTGGCGATAAGGACCCTTATCTTTCTTTCCATATTTCGGAAAGTTTTTTGTTTTTCACTTTGCAATAACAATTTAAAAAATTTTGTGAACTTTTTCAATTAGGTTGGATGAAAGCGACATAGCCATCAAAAAAGCTATGTCGCATTTTTTAAACCCTTATGATTGGCTCTTTGATGAGGAAGGCAAACTATTAACGAACTGGGCGAGCTTTGACTTGTAAGATGCTGCTCTGTTTTTGTGTATTATTCCTTTTACGACGAGTTTATCAAGGATGGAATAAACTTTTTTAAGTGCAGCTTCTGCCTCCTCTCGTGTAGTTGCGTTTTTCACTTTTTTTATAAAAGTTTTCATTGTTGATTTGTAATGGCGATTTCTCCTCCTGCGTTTTTCAGCTTTCCTCATTCTGCGTTCAGCTGACTTAAGATTCGGCATTTTCCATTTTTCTTTGTTTATAAAAATTTTTGTTGCGGGGGCGGGATTTGAACCCGCGACCTTCGGGTTATGAGCCCGACGAGCTACCAGCTGCTCCACCCCGCGGTGTTTTGCGTTATAAATATAATAAATCAAACCGAAATTTTCAAGTTTTCAAAATTCCGCTTAAATTTATTAAAAAAAGGATCAAGAATCAGAACTTGGTTAATTATACCAAAGAACGAGAAAGAGCGATAATTGTCGGTGTCATATTCCCGAATCAAACAAGAACACAAGTTGAAGAATATCTTGACGAACTTGAATTGCTCGCCGATACCGCAGGCGCCGATGTGGTTTGCCGTGTTTATCAGGAAAGGGAAAGACCAGATCCTGCTTATTTCATCGGTAAAGGTAAAGCGGAGCAAATAGCAAAAATCGTTGAAGAAGAAAAAATTGACATAGTGATTTTTGATGATGAACTTTCAGGGGTTCAGGTGCGAAATCTTGAAGAAATCATAAATTGCAAGGTGATAGATAGAACTACATTAATACTTGACATTTTTGCCTCCCATGCAAGGACAGCTCCAGCAAAAATTCAGGTTGAATTAGCGCAACTTGAATATCTCCTACCAAGGTTGACGGGTAGATGGCGTCATCTTTCAAAGCAATACGGTGGAATTGGGACAAAAGGACCTGGTGAAACTCAACTTGAAACTGACAAACGGCTTGTTAAAAGGAAAATAGCAATTTTGAAAAGAAAGTTGAATGAACTTAACAATCAAAGAAAAGAACAAAGGAAAGGGCGGAAAAACATTTTTAGAGTAGCTCTTGTTGGATACACAAACGCAGGTAAATCAACACTTTTAAACGCTCTAACCGATGCAGATGTATATGTTGAAGATAAACTCTTCGCAACGCTTGATGCTACGACTCGTGTTGTAAAACTTTCGCCCCTAAGAAAAATCCTTTTGACAGATACCGTTGGTTTCATAAGAAAACTTCCACATCATCTCATCGCTTCTTTCAAATCAACACTCGACGAAATCGTTGAAGCGGATATATTAATTCATGTCGTGGATATTTCATCCCCGAACCTTAAAGAGCAAATACGAGTCGTTGAAGAAACATTAACCGAATTAAACACATCGGACAAACCAATGATCATCGCTTTTAATAAAATTGACAAGATTGAAAATAGAGACATAATTTACAGTTTGGCAAGCGAATATAAAAACGCTGTTTTCATATCTGCTTCACGCGGAGTAAATTTACAAGCGCTCAAAGATAAAATTTCTCAAATAATAGATGAACATTATGTTGAAATTACAGGCAAGGTCCCTATCAGCGATAAAGAAGCAATTTCAGCCATCTATAAATTTGGCGAAGTTCTTGAGGCAAATTATGACGATGAACACCTAACTTTAAAGATTAAAATTGAAAAAAGACATCTAAACAAAATCTCCCACTATCTTACAAATTAACCTTATTATCAAGGTCTAATAGAAATTCCAAAGGCAGTGTAATATGGACTTCCAGGAAACTCACCCTCAGTAATGGGAAAGATAGCCCC
>JAPYWO010000352.1 GCA_028276305.1 Candidatus Thermokryptus sp. | reverse complement strand
TTGCGTGGGCAAGCGAAAACAAAAATAGCAAGGATGTTTGTCAATTTACTTGATGAGGTTATACCGATAATAAAAGGATGCGAGATAAACGATAACCCTTACAAACCGCTTTGTAAAAGATGTGTTGACCTTGTAAAGGAATACGGAGATGATGTTGAAATTGAATGGCTTCCCAGGGAAAGAAGGTATGGTGAAAAACTTGCGACGCCCGATGTGACAATCGCTGACCTGATTGGGGACATTGACCCTATAAAAGCAGCGACGCAAAAACTTTACTATTCCCATGAAGGTGTGATCCATTGGGGTATAATTCCGAGGACGAACAGGGGAATTTTCGTCATAAATGAACTTCCTGATCTTCAACCAAGGATACAGGTTGGTCTGTTCAATATAATGCAGGAGCGCGATATTCAAATAAGAGGTTTCAATATAAGGATACCGCTTGACATAATGATAATTTTTACCGCAAATCCAGAGGATTACACCAACCGTGGGAATATAATAACTCCGCTGAAGGACAGAATCGGTTCCCAAATTTTAACTCACTATCCGAGAACGATTGAAGATGGGATCAAGATAACTGAACAGGAGGCGTGGATAAATAGGGATTCGGGTAAGAAAGTTGTGATACCGCATTATTTCAAAGAGATAATAGAGCAGATCGCTTTTCAAGCCAGGACGAGTGAATTTGTAGATCAAAAATCGGGTGTTAGTGCAAGATTGACGATTTCGTGTATGGAAAATCTTGTTAGCAATGCTGAAAGGAGGGCGATAAAGTATGACGAGGAGATCGTTTATCCGAGGATTTGTGATTTGAATTTCGTTTTGCCCGGGATAACGGGGAAGATAGAGCTTGTGTTTGAGGGCGAGCAGGAGGGAAGTGTTAAGGTGAGTAAAGCGTTGATAGGGAAGGCAATACGGGAAGTTTTCAGGAAATATTTCCCAGACCCTCTGCCGAAGACAAGGTATCACTATGAAGAAAAGGGAAAACAGCAAACGCAGTCAAGCCATCAGGAGTATGCTCAAATAATAGCTTGGTTTGAGGGTGGGAATAAAATTGAAATTTCGGATGAGATGCCGATAGATGATTTTTATTCTGAACTTTGCAAAGTGAAGGGTTTGAAGGAAGTCGTGAAGAAGTATTTGAAAATTGATGAAGGCGATAAATATGCGATGGCTACAGCGATGGAATTTGTTCTTGATGGATTGCATCAATTTTCAAGGATAGCGAAGGATGAGGTTGACAATGTGAGCTCTTATAAAGATATGGTTGTTAGCATTTTTTCAAGCAGGACAAGGGAAGAATTTTAAAAATAAATTTGGTTTAAGTCGGATGATAATTAAAGCGTTTGAATCAGGACCTCTTTTAACGATCGGTTACCTTGTTATTGATGAAAAAAGCAGGTATGCGGTTGTGATTGATGCGCCAAAAGATTCTGCTTCAGTTATAGTTGAAGAAGCGAAGAAATACGATTGCGAGATACTTTGCCTTATTAATACGCACGGGCACTGGGACCACATCGCAGATGACGCAGAAATTGTCCGCTTGACATCAGCCAAAGTCGCAATCCATGAAAGAGACGCTCGCCTTCTTGAAGACCCTAAATCAGTCGTTTATGAAATTCCCTTCAGGATAGAAGGGATAAAGCCAGATATAATTTTAAGTGATGGAGATGTAATTGAGGTTGGAAACCTAAATTTAAAGGTGATTCATACGCCAGGTCATACGCTTGGGAGCATTTGTCTATATGAGGGGAAAGAAAAGGTCTTGTTTAGCGGTGACACTTTGTTTTCCGGGACGATCGGCAGGACTGATTTACCGGGTGGTTCGTTTGAGGAGATAATAAAATCAATTCAGGATAAAATTTTCGTCCTTGATGATGATGTTGTTGTTTACCCGGGGCATGGACCATCAACAACTGTCGGCAAGGAGAAAAGATATAATCCGTTTTTCAATGAGATCGTCATAAACAAAGGGGAAGAGGGGAGATGAAGGTTGACCCGAAGACACTTTCAAAGTCGCAGGCGTATAAACTTTTGATAAGTGCAGTTATTCCAAGACCGATAGCACTTGTTTCAACAATCGGTGAGAATGGTTTCGTGAATGTCGCTCCATTTAGTTTTTTTGGTGGCATTAGTTCAAAACCGCCGATAATTTATATCTCAATTGATCGCAAAAGGGATGGGGATAAAAAGGATACATTGAAGAACATTGAGTATTCGGGCGACTTCGTTGTTAACATTGTGAGTGAAGAAATAGCGGAGAAGATGAATATATGTGCTGTTGATTTTCCGTTCGGTGTTAGTGAAGCGGAGTTTGCTGGCTTAACGCCTGTCGCATCCGAGATTGTCAAATCCCCCAGAATTGCTGAGTCGCCAATAAACCTTGAATGTAAAGTTTTGAAGATTGTTGAACTTGGTGATTCGCCCAATTCCGTCGTTTTTGGTGAGGTCGTTTTATTTCATATAAAAGATGAGGTCTTTGAGGGTGGAGTTGTGAACCCAGCGAAATTAAAAGTTATCGGACGACTTGGTGGGAATTTTTACACAAAGGTTGACAACATTTTTGAGATGAAGAGAATGAGTTATGAGGAATTCAAACAAATTTACGGGGTTGGCGATTAAAAATTAAGGTGATTGCTTAAAAAGTTCCACCTGACATAAATTAAGGTAAAAAAAGAGGAATATCCGCATGAAATTATCAGATCTTATTTCAATTGCCG
>JAPYWO010000351.1 GCA_028276305.1 Candidatus Thermokryptus sp. | reverse complement strand
GTTGTCGTAGGTGAAGTTGGACTTGCTGGGGAAGTAAGGTCGGTAACTCAAATTGAAAAAAGAATTCAAGAATCAGCAAAACTTGGCTTCAAAAAAATTATCATACCGAAAAATAATACAAGGGGTTTGAAAATTGACGCCGAAATTGAAATAGTCGGAGTGAGAAAGGTTAATCAGGCGCTTGAAGAACTTCTCGGAATTTAAAACCAACGGGGATTAATAATGAAGGAAGCACTTGGATTAATTGGTCTAATAGCTATCGTGATATGCTGGATACCGCAAACTTACGAATCAATAAAGCGCGGTTATACAACGATGAACCTTTATTTCCTCATAATTTACTTCATCGGCAGTTTATCGCTCACCATTTATGCGATTGGAAATTTCGTATTTTTCACATTGAACCTCCTCGCATCGGTCGGAAGCTTAATAAACCTTTACCTTAAATTTTTCCCGAGGTTAAAACTAAACCCGAATTTAAAAAGTGAAGATAGTTCTCGCCACCAGGAACAAAAACAAGGTTGAAGAGATAAGAGAAATTCTGAAGATGTATCTTGGCGATGAGATTTTCTCTCAGATTGAGCTTTTGAGTTCCGCTGATTTTCAAATCCCGGAAATAGAGGAAGATGGGGAAACATATGAAGAGAACGCTTTAAAGAAAGCGAGAGAAGTTTACAAATTTACCAAGCTCCCATCTCTTGCAGATGATAGCGGTATAGAAGTTGAAATTTTGGGTGGAAGACCTGGGGTCTTCTCGGCAAGGTATGCTGGTGAGGGAGCAACCGATGAAGAAAATAATAAAAAGCTCCTAAAAGAGCTTGAAAATGTCCCGATTGAAAAGAGGAAAGCGAAATTTAAATGTGTAATCGCTTATGTTGATTCAGTTGAAGAGAGAATTTTTTACGGTGAGACATCGGGGAAGGTTATTTTTGAACCGCTTGGCGATGGTGGATTTGGCTACGATCCGCTTTTTTTACCCGATGGATTTGACTTAACATATGCTCAACTTCCAGGGGAAGTAAAAAACAGGATAAGTCACAGATCAAAGGCGCTTCAAAAGTTTGCCGAGTTTTTAACGCTAAAACTAAAACAAAGATAAGTTTAAAATGAAGACGACCAAAAGTGAGAAACTTTTTAAAAGGGCTTTAAACTTAATTCCAGGTGGGGTTAATTCACCAGTGCGAGCTTTCAAGGCGGTAAATTCAAAACCACTTTTTATAACAAAGGCATCCGGTTCAAAAATTTGGGATGTTGATGGGAATAAGTTCATTGACTATGTGATGTCGTGGGGACCTCTAATTTTGGGACATGCTCATCCGGAGGTTATTTCAGCGGTCAAAAATGTTTTGAAAAACGGGACAAGTTACGGCGCTCCAACGGAGATTGAAGTCAGGTTAGCCGAACTAATTAAAAAAATGATGCCATCGGTTGAACTTGTCAGAATGGTTAACTCTGGAACTGAAGCGACGATGAGCGCAATTCGTCTGGCAAGGGCTTACACTGGGCGAAAGAAAATCATAAAGTTTGAAGGTTGCTACCACGGTCACGCCGATAGCTTCCTTGTAAAAGCTGGCTCCGGGGCAACAACGCTTGGGATACCAAGTAGCCCAGGCGTCCCAGATGAAATGGCGGGTTTAACGCTGAACGCAAAGTTCAACGATATTAACTCAGTTGAAAAACTCGTCAAAGAAAATAAAAATGAAATCGCTTGCATCATAGTTGAACCAGTTCCCGGAAATATGGGAGTTGTATTACCAGAGGATGACTTTCTCTTGAAATTAAGACAAATATGCGACGATGAGAAAATCCTACTTATATTTGATGAGGTAATAACTGGATTTCGTCTTGCCCCTGGCGGGGCTCAGGAATTTTTCGGTGTAAAAGCTGACCTCACGACACTTGGGAAAATCATAGGTGGCGGATTCCCTGTCGGTGCTTATGGAGGTAAAAAAGAGATCATGGAGCTAATCGCTCCATCAGGACCGGTCTATCAAGCTGGAACTTTATCCGGAAACCCAGTCGCTATGACAGCTGGTTACACGACGCTTAAAATTTTATACGAAAACAGAAAAAGAATTTATAAACAGCTTGAGGAGAAGGCTAAAACTCTCGCCGAAAACTTCAAAGCGATCGCCCAAAAGAACAACATAAAAATTCAAATCAATCAAATCGCTTCAATGATGACCGTTTTCTTTGCTGAAAGCGAGGTTAGAGATTATGACACTGCTTTGAAATCTGATACTAACAAATTTGCTCGTTTTTTCAATTTGATGCTTGAAAATGGCGTTTACCTACCACCATCTCAGTTTGAGGCAATGTTCCTTTCAACAGCTCACAGCGATGATGACATTGAAAAGACGATAATCGCATTTGAAAAGTCAATAAAAAAATTAACACTTTGAGACCGCTCCGAGAATTTGTGAAATTAACATTTTTGACCTTTTGTTTTAGCTTAAACATCCTGGCTGATTCAACAAGGGTCAATCCGTATCGTCTTGGCGCTGTCATCGGGGCAACCGCTGGGATTTTGACACTTGCACACATTCAACAGTACAACTCTTGGTGGAAAGGAGAACTGACAAAATTTCACTTCAAAGACGATTTCAATCAGGTCTTAAACGCAGACAAATTCGGTCACGCTTACTTTTCGTTTCTCATATCAGATTTGTTCGGGAAGTCGCTTGAATGGGCTGGGGTTAAAAAGGAAAAAGCTACTTTATACGGTG
>JAPYWO010000350.1 GCA_028276305.1 Candidatus Thermokryptus sp. | reverse complement strand
TCTTCCCTTAAACTTGGACCTTGAAAGGATTGAAGTCGGTATCCCAATCGTAATAGTCCTCATTTTCCGCCCTTTTCAAAAAGTTGACAAATTTATATGTCACTGGCGTTATCACAGCTTCCCAGCCGACTTTTATCGCATAATTTGTTATCATCACTTTGAGTAAAAGTTCATTCGTCCAGAATCCATAGAAAGCAACCGGGTAAAATATGAGTGAATCAACCGCTTCGCCAGCTATTGTTGAACCGATTGTCCTGGTCCATAGGAATCGTCCTCTGGTTAAGAGTTTCATCTTTGCGAGGACAAATGAATTTGTGAATTCCCCCGCCCAAAATGCAGTTATTGAAGCGATGACAATTCTTGGTGTTTGACCGAAAACTATATCATAGGCGCTTTGATACTGCCAATTCGGATCTGGTGGAAGTTTTCTTACAAACCAGCTCATAAAAGAAGCAAATATCAAAGCCCCAAATCCAGCCCAAATAACTTTTCTTGAACGAGCATATCCATAAACCTCGGTTAAGACATCGTTGAAGATATAACTTATCGGGAAGAAAAGAACACCTGCACCGAAAGAGAAACCATATATATTTACAACCTTTTCCGCCCCGATTATATTTGAGCACAAAAGGACGGTTACAAAAGAAGCCATTACAAGGTCATAGTACTTATACGCTCTTCTCTTTTCCATACGGCTTTTTTATGATAAAAACAAAAAACGGATGAAAAATTTCACCTTGACACAATCTTTCTCAAACCCTCAACGGAAAAATCAAGTTCGTAACCATACAAATTCAACTTTCCGTTTATGTGCTTTGTTTTATCTTTGATTTTTAAAACACCGCTTGAAAGTTCAACCACATCGTTATGACAGACTTTAGCACAAGATGTAGCTGAAACTTCCGGATGAGGTCCTCCGGGCGGTAACCCATGACAGCTTCCGCACACGGCTTGACTACCGTCAACTACATTCCATTTCGGTGCGTTATTCATGTTCCCGTTCCTGAAATAACCGTGACAATAAGTATTTGAGCAGGTTAAATTTCCTGAATCGTAAATTGGGTTCGGAACTATAAACTCGCCTATGTTAAATCCAGCTGATTTATGTCTTGCAAGCGAACTGTCCTGAAAGATGACTTCCGCCCCAGGAGTCGTATCAATATGACCTGGTGATTTAAGAGCGACGGGCTTTATATGGCATTCAACGCAATCAAAAGCAACGGTGAGTTTTCCCTCAACGACATGTGATTGATGAGCCCCAACACCGCGCGCAGTTGTTGAAAAGTTATTGTTCAAATCCCTCGGCGGAGCTGAATTAGCAACGCTTCCGTGACAGGTATTACACGCCTCCGGTCCACCAACACTACTATGACAAGCATAGCAAGATGATTTGCTCACACCTCCAGTATAATCCTTACCGTGACATTGTTTGCACTGATCAAAATTATAACCTATCTTCCTTAAAAATTTACCGTGTGAATTTTCACTTTTGATGTCAACCCAATCCGAAGGATGAATCTTTATATCACCAAGCGCCAAACTATCTTCAATAACCCATTTTTTTATTTGTTCAGCTTTAACGGCTGAGTCAGCACCAAGATATTTTCGCATACTTCCACCGGGTTGAGTGACGCGAATTATCTTGCTATTTTCGTCCCCAGGGAAAGCAACGCCACTTTGTATTATCCCGAAGTAAGTTGAAAGGTCAAAATCCGCATTTTGATTATGACAACCAATACAATGATTGTCAAGTATGGGCTTTATGTCGTCTTTGTAAGTCAATTTAATTTTCGCTTTAGGTGCCAAAACATCTTCTTTTAGCTCACTGCAGGACAAAAATATAAGTGAAAGTGAAAAAACGAAGAACAAAATTTTTGCTTTCATTTTTTACCTTTGAAACTTTAATTTTTACTTTTGTCCATGACAATATCCGCAAAAGCCAACGCCTGCTTTTCTCGTGTTAATATGGCAAGTAAAACAAACCGAGCCGTCATCCGTATGCCAACCGCCTTCAACATCTTTCATATAATTTTTGGGGTGTGTCTTCGGGTCATTACCAAGACCAGGATTTCTATCAACATGACAAATGAGACAAGTCGGATCAGCCCCTTCCGTATCATGACAGCTCATGCACATTTCAATATCCCTTTTCGCAAGTTTTGCATGCCTACCGCCACCTGTTCCAACCCCGATCGTGACGAAGTCATTCCCCTTGTGCCATTCCGGCTTAACAGAGCCAGAAGTTATATCAGCACCCGAGATATGACAACTGGTGCAAAATGTTTGCCTATCGTGGCAAACATAACAATCGTTTGATTTTGCTTTGGCTTCAATACCGTGCGTATAGCGATAATTCAAATCGTGCACTCTTTGCAAAACAAGTTGTTGTTTTCCAGATGTTTGCGGAGTGAAAAGATTTGTGGCGTCATGACATTGTTGGCAGAAATCATCGGAATGACAACTGATGCAATTGTTTTCAGACCCACCTGCGCGGACAAACTTTTTATGATCGGTTTTAAAATCAGCCACTTTATGACTTGACGGTAAAATTGAAACGGTTTCCTTATGACACGCTTCACACTCATTCGTTGCGGTTCTACTGTTATGACAGCTAAAGCAACTTTCCATGCTCGGCAAATGCTCTGGCGTCGCATATTCAACTTTGTCGGAACCGGAGTGACAATCAAGACATTTCATCTTCTGATTTTCAATGTGAAACTTATGCGA
>JAPYWO010000349.1 GCA_028276305.1 Candidatus Thermokryptus sp. | reverse complement strand
TGTTTGATTCTGTTGAAATGGCTTTCAACGAGGGGAGGGGTTATATGATCCTAAAGGTTTTAGATAGCGGTGAGACATTTAAATTTAGCGAACATTTTGAGTGTGCTTATTGTGGTATTGAATATGAAGAGCCGGAGCCGAGGTTGTTTTCATTTAACAATCCATATGGCGCTTGTCCGAAGTGTCAAGGTTTTGGTAGAGCTTATGGCATTGATTGGGACGCTATAGTTCCTGATAAAAATAAAAGTATAAAAGAGGGTGCGATACATCCTTGGAGAAGCGAGAAATTCGCCTGGTTTCAAAAGGACTTGATGCGTATTGCAAAGAAAGTCGGCATCCCTGTTGATGTTCCATTTAAGGATTTAACGCTTGAACAAATTGAAATAATAAAGAATGGTTACGATGGGTTTGAGGGTATAAATGGTTTTTTCAAGTTGCTTGAGGAGAACTCTTACAAAGTTCATTACAGGGTTATGCTTTCAAGATATAGAGGTTATACGACTTGCGACTTGTGCGGGGGTTCACGGCTAAGAAAGGAAGCGTTGAATGTCAAGATAGCGGGTAAAAGTATTTACGATATAGTTAGGATGTCAATTGGTGAAGCGTATCAATTTTTTCAAAATCTTGAACTCACCGATTATGAAAAAACAGTATCCGCAAGCATTCTTTCGGAGATAAACAAAAGGTTGAGGTATCTTTATGAGGTTGGACTTGGATACTTAACACTTGATAGATTGTCAAATACTCTCTCGGGTGGAGAAGCACAAAGGATAAACCTCGCCACGGCTCTTGGTTCATCACTTGTTGGAGCACTTTATATACTTGATGAGCCAAGTATTGGACTTCACCCAAGGGACACGCATAGATTAATTAAAATTTTGAAATCGCTAAAGGAAAATGGAAATACAGTTATAGTTGTTGAACACGATAGAGAGATAATTGAATCGGCAGATCACATCGTTGACCTTGGTCCAGGGGCTGGGGAAAACGGTGGGAGGATTGTTTTTCAGGGCAGTTATGAGGAAATTTTAAAGGATGAAAATTCATTAACAGGAAAATATCTCAGCGGTCGGCTTAAAATTCCTGTGCCTAAAGAGAGAAGAAAACCCAAAAAAGGAAACTCAATTATAGTTCGTGGGGCGAGGGAACATAATTTGAAAAATATTGATGTTGAATTTCCATTGAATGTTTTTGTATGCGTCACTGGTGTGAGCGGTTCTGGGAAAAGCACCCTTGTGCATGACATACTTTATTCGGCTTTGAGGAAGATAAAATATGGGACATATGAGGGTAAAATTGGGAAGTTTGATAAGATTGAGGGTTATGAATTGATTGATGCAGTGGAGATGGTTGATCAATCACCGATAGGTAAAACCCCAAGGTCTAATCCTGTCACTTATATAAAAGCATTTGACGGCATAAGGGAACTTTTCGCATCAACACATCTCGCGAAAGTTAGAGGTTATACCCCGGGTCATTTTTCATTTAATATACCGGGTGGAAGATGTGAGACATGTGAAGGGGATGGCTTCGTTAAGGTTGAAATGCAATTTCTTGCTGATATCTATCTTCCTTGTGAATCGTGCAGCGGGAAAAGATATAAGTCGGAAATACTTGAGGTTGAATATAAAGGCAAGAATATAAGCGATGTTTTAAATATGACTGTAACGGAGGCGATAGAGTTTTTCAAAGGGCATAGAAAAATCGTTGATAGATTGAAGGTGCTTGAAGCGGTTGGGCTTGGTTATATTAAACTTGGTCAGCCAGCGAACACACTTTCTGGTGGTGAAGCACAAAGGATTAAACTTTCCGCACATTTACTCGCTTCTGAGTCAAGCCCTCACACTTTGTTTATCTTTGATGAGCCGACAACCGGGTTACATTTTGACGATATCGCAAAGCTTTTAAAGGCATTTGATTCACTTCTTGAAGCTGGGCATTCAATCATAGTAATTGAACACAATATGGATGTGATAAAGTGCGCCGATTGGATAATTGACCTTGGTCCTGAAGCTGGGGATTTGGGTGGATATGTTGTTGCCGTTGGGACACCCGAAGAGATTTCCCAAAATCCTAACTCTTATACCGGGCAGTTCCTTCGTAAATACCTTGAATAAAAATTTATCAAAAACCTTGCCAGACATTCCCCGTTTTTGTGATTTTCATCAATGAAATGTTCCCTTATTGATTATTATATTTCAAGTGGAAATTTAACTTGATTTTTGAAGCGAGGACCTCTGGGGGGAGGTTCTGCTTCAATGTTAAAGGTCTGGGCGAAAAGCCCAGACCTTTCATTTTAGATGTAAATTGGCTTTGTCTCATAGGGTATCGGGTCATCAACACCTGCAAGTTGAAAACCGCGTAATCTAAGTGCGCAACTATCGCAAACGCCACAAGCGATATCCTCCCTTAGATAACAGCTCCAGGTGAGGTGTAGCGGAGCGCCGAGCTCAATTCCTTTCTTAACAATTTCCCATTTCTTCATATCAATTATCGGTGTGACTATGCGTATTGGACGACCCTCAACCCCAGCTTTCGTCCCAAGCCGAATAACTTCATTAAAAGCATTATAGAATTCCTTCCTGCAATCTGGATACCCAGATGAGTCCTCCTCAACTGCTCCGATAAAAATTTTAGTTGCTCCAATGACCTCTGCCCAGGACACAGCGATTGAGAGCATATTTGCGTTTCTGAACGGGACATAACTTGTTGGAATTCCAGTTCTTTTCAGGT
>JAPYWO010000348.1 GCA_028276305.1 Candidatus Thermokryptus sp. | reverse complement strand
GGGTCTGTAAATGCTTTTTTCATTTTACTTTTGATTTCATCAGATGGATCGGAAATCAAGATAGTGTTTCCAAGCGATTTACTCATTCTCTTTCCATCAAGACCTGGAAGTCGTGCGAATTCAGTAAGAAGAGGTTCTGGCTCAGGGAAAACTTCCCCGTAGACCTGATTAAAACGCCTTGCGATGTCTCTTGTTATCTCAACATGCGGGAGTTGGTCCTCACCAACTGGAACGAGTTCCCCTTTGTAAAGCAAAATATCCGCAGCTTGTAAAACAGGATAACCAAGATGTCCATAGGTTATATTGTCAAGTTGAAGATCGCGCACCTGCTCTTTCAATGTGGGATTCCTCTCAAGTCGTGAAACACTTATAAGCATTGAAAAAATCAGATGTAATTCAGCGTGTTCTTTCACCTGGGATTGCCTGAAAACGGGGCTTAACTCGGGATTTATTCCAGAAGCGAGCCAATCAATGAGCATCTCAATTGAGTTCTCATAAATACCAGAAGTATCAACATTTGTCGTCAGAGCGTGATAATCAGCTATAAGAAAGAAGCAGTTATGTTTTTTCTGCAACTCAACCCAATTTTCAAGAACTCCAACCAGATGCCCGAGATGAAGTTTTCCCGTCGGTCGCATCCCACTTAGAACAACCTTCCTTTCCATTTAAACTAAATTTTTGTTTTTCAATAACTTTAATTAGCTGTTTCGCCAGGGTTCAACTCAATGACTGTTTTTCTTAAGTCCGCAGGCAGATATTTTTTCAATTCCGCCGGTGTTCCAGCAAGTATTGGGAAAGTCCCGTAATGCATTGGTATAACGAATTTGGGCTTGACAAGTTTTATCGCCTCAGCTGCTTCCCTTGGACCCATGGTGAAATGACCGCCGATGCAAACAAGCATAAGGTCTGGCTTGTAAAGTTTCCTTATAAGGTCCATATCGCCAAATAAACCCGTGTCACCTGTGTGATAAACTTTAAATCCATTTTCAAACTCAACCACAAAACCGGCTGGATTTCCACCTTCAACCATATTATTATCGTCCGAAATCCCTGAGCTATGAACCGCTGGAACCATTGTAACTTTAATCCCATCAACATTTACGGTGCCAGAATAATTCATTCCGATCAATTGTTCCTCAGCAACTCCTTGTTTAGCCAAATATCTTGATACTTCAAATATGCAGACAACTTTTGCGCCGGTTTTCTTCGCAATTTCAGGTGCTGAACCCACATGGTCAAAATGTCCGTGAGTTAAAAGTATCAGGTCAACTTTTGAAATTTCCTTCGCGGATTCAGGCGCTTTCGGATTATCAAGCCAGGGATCAATTAAAATGACTTTACCGTTTGGCGATTTCAAAAGGAAAGCTGCGTGCCCAAGCCAAGTGACTTCAACACCTTTAAACTTTCCCTTTTTCTCAGCCGAGGTCATAACCCCGGCAAACACGATAAGAAAAATCAAGGATAGAAAAATTACCTCCTTCATTTTGAACCTCAAATTTTGTTTTTGACTTTAAAATAATTTCGGAAACTGGATTAAAAATTTCAAGCGATGTTAAAACTCTTGATTTGACTTCCTTACTGCATCCCTTATCGCCTCAGCCACGACATATGAGGAAAGTTCAGCGACAATTTCAAACTCGGTCTCAATTTTACCTGTTGAAAGCGTAAAGACGACATCACCATCATAGCTTGTATGCGCTGGTCTTATAGCTCTTGTAATCCCGTCATCAGCTCTCTTTGAAATTTTATATGCTTCAAGTTTTGTTAACTTTGCATTAGTCATCACACACGCAAGCGTAGTATTTGTTCCAAATTGAATTTTCCTTTGGGTTGCGAATCTAAACCTCACCTCTTCACCGATGAATTTACCATTTTTCTTTGCCCCGGCGATTATCTTCCCATCTTCATCAACGACATCTCCAACGGAATTCACAACCGCTATTGCAGAAACTATCAAATCGTCAACCTGAACGATTGAAAAACCAAGTCCTCCGTTCATCCTGTAATCAAACCCAGCCCATTTTCCAACCGTCGTCCCAGTTCCAGCACCAACAAGACCAGTTTCAAAATCGCTACTTGCAGTTAAACACGCCTTGTAGCCATCCTCTGCGGTAGGTCTTACATTTGGATTTCCAACATTTAAGTCATAAACAACAGCACAAGGTACAATAGGGACTTTTGCCCAGGGAGTTTGATATCCTATCCCGTTGCTTTCAAGATAACGAACTACGCCGTCAGCACTTGCAAGCCCAAAAGCACTTCCTCCAGTTAACACAACTGCGTGAACTTCCGAGACCGTCATATCAGGCGATAAAAGTTCAAGTTCCCTGCTCCCGGGAGCATTCCCGCTAACATAACAACTTCCAACCGTTCCCTCCGGACACAAAATAACCGTACAACCTGTTAAAGCGACGATATTTGTTGAATGCCCGACTTTAAAACCAAGTTTTCCAAACATAGCGAATTCAACTTTTATATTTTTTCAAAAAACATCAAAATTCCGATGATGATAAAAGCGATAGCTGCGATCTTTTCTATAATATGCGTCGGAATTACCCTTGTGATCAAATTTCCAGCAACTGCGCCGATCAATGTTATAACAGCAAAGGCAATTATAGCACCGAGAAAAACAGAAAAGGGTTTTTTCGTCTGAGCTGATAAAGTCAAGACAGCCAGTTGTGTTTTATCTCCAAGCTCAGCGAGAAAAATCGCTAAAAATGTCGTCAGGATGATTTT
>JAPYWO010000347.1 GCA_028276305.1 Candidatus Thermokryptus sp. | reverse complement strand
CCCGCTTTCTGAATGTAAGCCATATGTTCGGCTTTTTTAACATTTGCGGAGCCCTGAAACATCATATGCTCAAAAAGATGTGCAAACCCTGTCCTTTCCGGGTCTTCATTTTTTGAGCCAACATGATACCAAATATCAACAGCAACTATCGGGGTTGAATGGTCCTCGTGTAGTATGACATGCAAACCGTTAGGCAGGTCATACTCAATGAAATTAATCTTCCCGGGTTTAACTTGCGAAAAAACCTCAACGACAAGGAAGAAAAGCAAAAAGCTTAAAATTTTTAAACGCATATCTCTACCCTCAAATTTTTTATTTTGACTTTTCAGCGATAATCCTCAGCAACATAAACATAAACTTCTTTCTTCAACTGTTCAAGCCACTTTTGGTATTCTCTATTTTGCTTTTCAATCAAAGCATACTGATAAATCCGCATGTAGTCGTCCTTTAAGTTCATCCTATGAGCCGGTATTCTTCTTTTCAGAAGGACGATATGATAGGCGTATGAGTTTCCATAACTCATTTTAATCGGGCTTGAGATTTCACCTTCACCAAGCGATTGAACGGCATTTTTAAGCTCCGGGTCAAGTTCATCAACCGGCACAGCGCCAAGATAACCGCCTTGCAATTTTGTTGCTTCATCTTCGCTAAATTTCCTCGCCATATCTTCAAACTTCGCACGCCCGGTTATAATTTGATACCTTATTTCCTCAAGCTTTGAAAGCACTGCTTTATCACTTTCCTCCGTCAAAGGGACTTTGAAAAGGATATGTCTTGGATGTACCTGCTCACCCCTTCTTTCAAGCAATTGAATTATGTGATAGCCGAAAGGTGTTCTAACGACATCCGAAACCTGACCTTCTTGCAATCTAAAAACCGCCTCTTCAAACTCTTTTACAAACATTCCACGCCTAACCCAACCCAAATCACCACCATCCCCTGCGGTTGCCCTATCCTCGGAATATACCCGAGCAAAATACGCGAAATCCCCACCCGACTTAATACTGTCAAGAATCGCCAACGCCTTTTTATAAACCGATTGCTCAACGGAATCCGTTGGCTTCGGAATCAACATGATATGGTAAAGCTCAACCATCTCCGGAACTTCAGGCAAACTATCTTTATAAGCCCTATAAAACTCCTCCACCTCATACCCGGAAACAGTCATCATACCAAATTTTTGCTGTTTCATCTTCTCTATCATCAACCTCTTCTTAACATCTTCTCTTAACTCACGCTTTATCCTCCCTATCGGCATCCCGTAAATCTCCTCAATTCTTTGTTCCGAGCCGTACTGACGGACGAGCATTTGAATTTGTGCATCAATTTGCCTCAAAATTTCATCATCAGAAACAACAATTGTATCTTCTATCGCCTTCGTCAAAACAAGTTTTTCATTTATCATCTCCTCCAAAACATACTTTTTCAAATTTGGATCATCCGGTCTGAGGTTATTTTGAATTGCGAAGATGTATGTTTGATAATTCAAATCCGACTCAAGTATTATTTCGTTCCCGACGATTGCGACTATCCTATCAAGTGTTCTTTGCTGTGCAAATGCCGTAAAAGCACAAAATAACAAAATTAAAACCTTCACCCTCACCATTTCACCTCATAATTGTATTTTTTTCTCAAATTTGAAATCAAACTGTCAAGCAAACGATTTTGCTTCTCAACTATAGCTCTATGCTTGACATCTTCAGCCACGATTTCAAAATCAGCGCTTTTCCCTGGCTCTATCTTATCGTAAAGATAAATCAAAAAATAGCTTTCACCTGACTTCACCGGAAAGGAAATCTCCCCAGGGCTGAGATTCCAAGCGACTTTCCAAATCTCCGGCGATGGAACGCTAAATTGATCAAAATATCTTGACTCAACAATTTCAAGAACGCTTGATTCCGAAATCAAACCAGAAATCGCATCTTTAAAACTTTTCGCCCGCGCAATTCTACCTCTTAAAATGCTCGCATCTGCCCTTGAGTTCAACTTAACATATCCAATTTTTACAAAAGGTCTATCAAGTATGAATTCATCTTTATGTTTTTGATAAAATTCTTTTATCTCATCGTCGGATAAATCACCCGCCTTTTTCGCTATCTCATCCTGTACGAATCTGTTAACGATAAGGGATTCCCTGAACTCATTTACCATTCGCTCAATCTTGTCATCTTTTTTATCATAACCTCTCTCAAGTGCTTCCATATAAATCAAATTGTTGATAACCCATTTATCAATGTAACTTCTCACAAAGTTTGAATCAAGCCCAGCGACATCCCGTTTTAAAAGATATTCACCATCAACCCTTGCGATGTAATCTTCGTTTCCGGTCTTTTTTGAGCATCCAAAAACCATAGCGAGCAAACTAACGATTAAAAGCTTTTTCAAGTGCTTTTTCATTTATGACTACCTTATATTTCTTTTTCAGCGACTCAACCCATTCATTTTCAAGTCGCTTTAACTCTTGCTCCTGAACTGCGCTTGCTACTTCACTAAACGCCTCTTCAAATGTTTTCACTCGGCTTGGTTCCTTACCCGTAACTTTTATGATTGAAAACCCGCCTTGAAACCTCACCGGCTCAGATACATCATTCACTTTCATATTCCAAGCCATCCATGCGATTTCATTCTCACTTGCCGAGACAAGCCCCCAATCACCTTTCTTCTCCCTCATCCCGGGTCTCTCGGTATATTTTTCAGCAAGCGAATCAAAATCAACCCCTTTCAAAATTTGTGAGTAAATGTCCT
>JAPYWO010000346.1 GCA_028276305.1 Candidatus Thermokryptus sp. | reverse complement strand
GACATCATAGGGATTTTCCCGAAGTCGGGTCCCGAAGATGTTGAAGAAGCCGTCAAAGCAGCTCGTAAAGCATATCAATCTTGGCGACTTGTCCCACCGCCGAAGCGAGCTGATATAATAAAAAAAGCAGCGGACTTACTCGTCCAGCGCAAAGAAGAGATAGCTCGTGAGATGACCCGCGAGATGGGGAAAATTTTACTTGAAACTCGTGGTGATGTTCAAGAAGGAATTGACACCGGATATTATGCAGCCGGTGAAGGAAGGCGATTGTTCAGTTACACGACGACATCTGAACTCCCGAACAAATTTGCCATGGCGATTCGCTTACCTGTCGGCGTTGCTGGTGTGATAACCCCATGGAATTTCCCAATGGCTATTCCGACCTGGAAGATATTCCCGGCTCTTGTCGCGGGAAATACTGTGGTTTTCAAGCCAGCTTCTGATACACCTAAAACAGCAACAACGCTCGTTCAAATCCTTGAAGAAGCGGGTGTTCCAGAAGGTGTTGTGAACCTCGTCCATGGTGGTGGTAACGAAGTCGGAATGGCGATCGTAAGACATCCCGATGTTGACCTTATAAGTTTCACGGGCTCAACAGCTGTTGGAAAGGTCATCTCAAGAGAAGCATCTGACACATTGAAACGTGTTTCTCTTGAAATGGGTGGGAAAAATGCGCAAATTGTTTTAGAAGATGCAAATCTTGAGCTTGCGCTTGACGGAGTCCTCTGGGGCGCCTTTGGAACAGCTGGGCAAAGATGCACCGCAACAAGTAGATTGATCCTTCACGAAGCGATATATGACCAATTCATTGAAATGCTTGTTGAACGCGTTAAAAAATTAAAAGTTGGAAATGGACTTGATGAATCAACTGAAATGGGACCGATAATAAACGAAGCACAATTAAACAAAATTCATCAATATGTTGAAATCGGTAAACAAGAAGGAGCAAAACTTCTGATCGGCGGTTATAGATTAACCGGTGGTGAATATGATAAAGGTTGGTTCTATGCCCCAACGATTTTTGTTGATGTTCATCCAAAGATGAGAATAGCGCAAGAAGAAATCTTTGGTCCTGTGCTTTGTGTGATAAAAGTTAAATCATTTGAAGAGGCGATTGAAGTTTTAAATGATACGGTTTACGGCTTGTCCTCATCAATTTACACCCGTGATGTTAATAAGGCATTCAAGGCGATTCGCGATATACAAGCTGGGATAACATATATAAACGCTCCAACTATTGGCGCCGAAACGCATCTCCCGTTTGGCGGAGTTAAGCAAACAGGAAACGGACACAGGGAAGGAGGATGGACAGTGTTTGATTTCTTCACCGAGATAAAGACAGTTTATGTTGATTACAGCGATAAATTGCAAAGAGCACAGATTGATACTTACAAAGAGTGATCTCGCTGGTTTTGAAACGAAAATTTTTCGGAGTTCGTTTAAATTTTTAGAAATAAAACTTAAAAATCACGGAGGCGTTTTTAAATGAAGCGATTTGCGTTTTTCTTCATTCTTATTTTGATGATTGTAACTACTGGCTTTGGACAGCAAGGTCCTTTCGGGAAGAACAAGGTTCAGTATAAGGACTTCAACTGGTATTTCATTCGGACTGATCATTTTGATATCTATTTCACCGACGGCGGTTATGAACTCGCTGAATATACAGCCAAGGTCGCCGAAGATGCCTATGTTAAGATAAGCAAGCTTTTGAAATATGAGATAATGAATCGCATACCGATAGTTGTTTACAATTCGCATAACGACTTCCAACAGACAAATGTCGTCGCAGAATATCTTGAGGAAGGCATCGGCGGAGTAACCGAGCTTTTCAAAAACAGAGTTGTCGTCCCGTTTGAGGGTTCATATAGGCAGTTTCGTCATGTGATACATCACGAGCTTGTCCATGCTGTTATGAACGATATGTTTTACGGAGGTTCATTACAATCGGCGCTAATCAACAACATCCAGCTTCAACTCCCAATGTGGATAGTTGAAGGGCTACCGGAATTTTCCGCCCTTAAATGGGATGTGAATTCAGATATGTTTATGAGAGATGCGACGATAAGCGGTTATCTTCCGCCGATACAATATCTTGATGGTTATTTCGCATATAGAGGTGGTCAATCTGTCTTTTGGTATATCTCAAGGAAATATGGAGATGATAAGATCGGCGAAATGATAAACAGGATAAAGGGTTTGAGAAGTGTTGAAGCGGGAATAAGAAGTTCGCTTGGGATTTCATTGAAAGAGTTATCAGAAAGATGGGTGAAAGAGCAGAAAAAATTGTACTGGGGCGATTTTTCAAAGAGAGAAGCCCCAGATGAATTCGCAAAACGATTAACCGATCACACCAAACGAGACCATTTCTACAACACAAGCCCGGCGATTTCACCAAACGGCGATAAAATTGCATTCATATCAGACAGGGACGATTATTTTGATGTCTTCATAATGTCAGCCCTTGATGGTAAAATTATAAAGAAAATAGTCAATGGAAACAGAACTAAAAATTTTGAAGAGCTTCACCTTCTAACCCCGGGACTTACCTGGTCGCCGGATGGCGAGAAAATAGCTCTTGCTGTAAAAAGTGGCGATAAAGACGCAATCTTCATAATTGATGTTAAAACGGAAAAACAGCAAAAAATAACATTTGACCTTGATGGAATCTTTTCGGTTGATTGGTCAAGGGATGGGAAAAAACTTGCATTCGTTGGCTTAAAACAAGGGCAATCAGATATATATGTTTACGA
>JAPYWO010000345.1 GCA_028276305.1 Candidatus Thermokryptus sp. | reverse complement strand
AAGGGTTATTCGGGGGTTAGACCTGAAATAGTTGATTTCTTGTTGAAACTTTTAAACAATGGAATTACGCCAATAATACCGTCGCAGGGTTCGGTCGGTTCAAGTGGTGACCTTGTTCAACTTGCTCACTTAGTCCTTGCTATGATGGGAGAAGGGGAGGTTTGGGTTGGGAAATCAATAAATGTTGACGAACTTAAAAAATTTCCATCTCGTTCAGCATTGAAAAAATTCGGGCTGAAACCATTAAAGTTATCCGCAAAGGAAGGGCTCGCACTTATCAATGGAACACAAATGATGACTGCTTATGCAAGTTTAATTGTGAAACAGGCAAAGGAATTGTGTAAAATAGCTGACATCGCAGCTTCTTTAAGCATTGAAGCGCTTAAAGGGACTGATAGAGCTTTTGACGAGAGGATTCATAAATTAAGACCTTATCAGGGACAGCAAAAAGTAGCAAGGAACATATTGCGTATGATGCGTAATAGCGAGATACGACTTTCCCATCTGTATGATGATCCGAGGGTTCAAGATGCTTATTCGTTAAGGTGTGTTCCTCAAATTCACGGTGCTTCAAGAGATGCGATTGATTATGTTTACAACATCGTCTCAATTGAGATTAACTCCGCAACCGATAACCCTTTGATTTTTCCAGAAGATGGGGAACATCTTGAGGGTGGGAATTTCCACGGACAGCCGATAGCCCTTGCGATGGATTTTATAGCAATTGCTCTTTCTGAATTAGCAAATGTCTCTGAAAGAAGAATTGAACGACTTGTGAATTCTCAGTTAAGCGGGTTGCCGAAATTTTTGACGAAGATCGGGGGGTTAAATTCCGGGCTTATGATAGCTCAATATACAGCTGCTTCCCTTGTTTCCGAAAATAAAGTTTTGTCCCATCCAGCAAGTGTTGATTCAATACCAACATCTGCAAATCAAGAAGACCATAATAGCATGGGCTCTATATCTGCGCAAAAAGCGTATAGAGTTTTAAAAAATGTTCGAACAGTTCTTGCAATTGAGATAATGTGTGCGGTTCAAGGGATTGATTTCGCAAGGGTTGATGAAAAAACTGGTAAGATAATGAAATGTGGCGTTGGGACACAGGCGGTTTATGAATTTGTAAGGAAACATATAAAACATCTTGATGAGGATCGGATACTTCACAAAGACATTGTAAAAGCACTTGAGCTTGTAAAAAGCGGTGAAATTATAAAAGTCGCTGAAGAAGCGATTGGAGAAAAACTTGAGTGATATAAAATGGCTGATAAAAAAGCGACATTGACGCTTGAATCGGATATAAGATATTTGAAAGGCATCGGGGAAAAAAGGTCCATTGCTTTGAAGGATGTCGGGATTGAGAAATTGATTGATCTTCTTTATTATGCGCCGATCAAATACATTGACAGAAGCACTGTTATAACAGTTGCTGACTTGAAAAGGAACTGGTGGAAATTTTCTGGGGCTCAAGGAGCGGTCACATTTATTGGTAGAGTTGTTGATAAGAGGACATTGGTTGCTTCTTCGGGAAGGGAGATTTTTGAATTGACAATTGATGATGGGACAGGCAAAATTAGTTGTTCGTGGTTCAATAAGATAGAATACTTCAAGCATCAGTTTGAGTTTGGTGATTTCATCGCTGTCTTCGGAAAACCGACAATTTTCAAAGGAAAAATAAATCTAATTCATCCAGAATTTGATTTCCTGACGGAATCTGATAGCGTAAATATACACACGGGTAGAATCGTCCCGGTTTATCCATCCACTTCAAAGTTGAAGTCGCTTGGGCTGAACAATTTAAAACTTCGCGAACTTATAAGCAGTGTTATAAACGATTACATTGATTATGTTGAAGAGAACCTCCCTCAAAAGATAATTTTGAAGTATGACCTCGTCCCGTTGAAATTTGCTTTGAAATCAATTCACTTTCCCGATTCCCGTCAGGATTTGGAGGTTTCCTTGAAAAGGTTGAAGTTTGAGGAGTTATTTTTCCTTCAACTTTTACTTGCGCGCAAACATTATGAACTTAAACACTTTGAAAAAGGAATTTCATTTACGAGGATAGGAGAGCTTGTGCACAGGTTCAGCCAAATTTTGCCTTTTCAACTCACCAACGCACAGCGTCGTGTCATCCGTGAGATATGGAGGGATATGAAATCTGACAGACCTATGAATCGTCTTTTACAAGGTGATGTTGGAAGCGGGAAGACGGTTGTTGCTTTAATTGCTATGTTGATAGCTGCTGACAACGGCTATCAAAGTGCGTTTATGGCGCCGACGGAAATTTTAGCAGAACAACATTATGCGACTTTTTTGAGCTTGTTAAATTCCCTCCCAGTTAAAATTCGCCTTTTGACCGGTAGCATTAAACCAAAAGAAAAGAAAGAAATCCTTTCGGAGATTCAAAGTGGAGAAGCGCAAATTGTAATTGGAACTCACGCATTAATACAAGAAGGAGTAAATTTCAAAAACCTCGGGCTTGTCGTAATTGATGAACAGCACAGGTTTGGCGTTATGCAAAGGGCAACTTTGATTGAGAAAGGTTATAATCCTGATGTTCTGATTATGACAGCAACTCCTATCCCGAGGACGCTTGCTCTTACCGTTTACGGTGACCTTGATGTCTCTGTCATAGATGAAATGCCGAAAGGTCGCAGAAAAATTAAAACCGAGATAATTCCTGACGATGAAAAGGGGAAGCTGTATGAATTCATCAGAGCGAAAATTAAAGAAGGACACCAAGCATATATTGTT
>JAPYWO010000344.1 GCA_028276305.1 Candidatus Thermokryptus sp. | reverse complement strand
TGCCCTCCAATTTTTGATTTAATTTCTTAACGGTTTTCCATATTTTAAGATATACTGCATTCTCTCCTGCGTTTTCTTCTCACCACACAAGCTCAAAAACGCCTCGCGCTCAAGGTCAAGTATGTACAGCTCGCTTACAATTTGTGGAGATGACAAATCACCGCCAGACATAACATAGGCGAGTTTTTTCCCTATATGAGCTTCATATTCGGTTATATATTTTGCTTCCTTCATCAAATAAATTGCAACGAGGAAATTCGCATAAAGCTGTTTTCCAAGCGCGATTATTTCAGGTGGTAATGGCGGTTTATATCCTTCTTCAACCATTGAGAGGGCGATTTTTTTAGCGTCATAAATGAGGAAATCCTTGTTCATTGATATTGAATCATACTCCCTCAGGTAACCGATTTTTTTAGCTTCAAGTGCGCTCGTTGATACCTTTGCGTAGGCTATTATCTCAAAAGCTTCTCTTATAAATGGGGTTAAATCAACCTCAACCGATTTTGGCGCTTTTTGAATAGCTCTCAACAACATTTCTTTCGTCCCACCGCCTGCTGGAATTACACCCGCTCCTATTTCAACTAAACCGATATAACTTTCAGCATAAGCGCGAACCCTTGGTGCGTGCAAAACTATTTCACAACCGCCTCCAAGTGTCATCCCATGCGGAGCAACAACAACCGGTTTAGGAGCATATTTTATCCGCATGTTCATCTGCTGAAACATCCTGACAGCTCTGTCAATTTCATCCCACTCACCCTCTTGTGCAAGCATAAGTATCAACATAAGATTCGCACCAGCCGAGAAATGCTGTCCTTGATTCCCGATCACAAGAGCTTCATAGTTTTTTTCCAACTCCTCCATAGCATAATTTGCCATCACAAGTATATCCTCACCTATTGCATTCGCTTTGGTGTGGAATTCAAAACAGATAACTCCATCACCGATATCAATCAAACTTGCACCGGCATTTTGTTTGATAACCTTTCGCTTGTCTTCCTTCAAAAGCGCAAGGTTTATAAATTCTGGTCTCGTCCTTAACTCCGAATAATCTTTTTTAGCGACATCGTAAAAGAAAATTTTGCCATCGCTCTTCTGATAAAATGACTTCTTACCGGAATTGACCATATCTTTAACCCAATCAGCAACTTTAAATCCCTCTGCTTCAATTTTCTCAATTGACCTTTCAACACCTATTAAATCCCACAGTTCAAAAGGACCAACCTCCCAATTGAAACCCCATTTCATAGCATTGTCAATATCAACTATTGTATCGCTTATCTCGGGAATCCTATTTGAGGCATATGCAAGGACAGCGCTCGTCGTGTTCCAGAAAAATTGCCCCGCTCTATCTTTTGATTCCATCAAAATTTTTATTTTGTCTTTTAAATCGTCAACGGTTTTAGCCATCTCAAGCGATCCGATCTTAACTTTTTGCCTTGGTCTATACTCCATCGTTGAAAAATCAAGCGTGAGAATCTCGCTCTCACCGTCGGCTTTCTTAACTCGCTTGTAAAATCCCTGCCCCGTTTTCTCCCCAAGCCACTTGTTCTCTATCATCTTTTGAACAACTTCGGGGACTTTGAAGTACTCCCTCATCTCGTCATCTGGGACTGCGTTGTAGAGATTATTTGCAACATGAACAAGCGTATCAAGTCCAACGAGATCAAGTGTTCTAAAAGTTGCACTTTTAGGTTTACCGGTCACCGGTCCTGTCAGTTCGTCAACTTCTTCAATTGTAAATCCATTTTTAAGCATATAATGCAAAACATACATAACAGCCAAAACACCGATTCGGTTAGCGATGAAGTTTGGCGTGTCTTTGCAATACACTATGCCCTTTCCAAGAACTTTTTCACCAAACTCAGAAATAGTTTCAACAACCTCCGGGAGCGTATCCTTGGTTGGGATTATCTCAAGAAGTTTCATATATCTCGGCGGATTGAAAAAATGCGTCCCGAGAAAATGTTTTCTGAAATCATCGCTAAAACCATCAGCTATTTCACTGATGCGGATACCCGAAGTGTTTGAACTCACTATCGTCCCAGGTCTTCGCACCATTTCAACTCTTTTAAAAAGGTCTCGCTTTACATCAAGTCGTTCAACCACTGCTTCAATCACCCAATCAACATCCTTAATCCATTCAAGATTGTCCTCAAAATTTCCTATCGTGATAAGTTTTTCAAGCTCCGGGATGAAAAAAGCGTTTGGTTTAATTTTTTTCGCTCTTTCAAGACCTTCCCTTGCAATCCTATTTCTGACCTCTGGACTTTGAAGCGTCAATCCATTTCTTTTTTCTTCTTCATTTAATTCTTTCGGGACGATGTCAAGTAAATAAGATGGTATTCCAGCATTTGCGAGGTGCGCTGCTATTTGAGCACCCATTACACCTGCCCCAAGAACTGCAACTTTTTTGATAGGTCGCATTTTTAACCCCGATTTGTTTTTTATGTTTCTTTGTAAAATGACTCTATTAAGTCGGCGTATCTTTTCTCTACATTTCTTCGCTTTACTTTCAATGTCGGCGTAAGATAATCAGCTTCAATTGTCAAGACATCCGGGACAACAGCGAACTTCTTTATCGTTTCCCATTGTGAGAGATGTTTGTTCACATCGTCAATTATGCTTTGATATAACTGTTGAACCTTTGGGTGGTTGACAAGCTCTTCGTTGTTGGAGAATTCAATCCCGTTTTCCTTTGCGAATTGTTTAAGTGTTTCAAAATTTGGAAAGATCAACGCCGATGCGAACTT
>JAPYWO010000343.1 GCA_028276305.1 Candidatus Thermokryptus sp. | reverse complement strand
TTTATGGCGGTGTCGGATATGAAACCTTCTCAGCAGATGTAAATTATAGTTATAAGCCACCGATCGCCGGGGCGCAGGAGCAAAGTTTGAGTTTTTCGCTTAAAGGGAAGAATAATTTCAGGGCAACAGCTGGATTTAAGCTTAAACTCGTAGTTTTTGATTTAAATGTTGATTATTCCGTTGGAAGCGTCAATGTTCTTTCGGCTGGTTTTGGTTTTTCGTTTTAAAAAAATAAAAGTTAGCGTATGATGAGATTTGTATTTTTGCTTTGCATAACTTTGCTTTCAATTTTGATTTCACCAATTTTTGAGATTGATGGTGAGGTTGTTAAGATTTATGGGGTTGAATTTAATGCGCAAGGCAGTGGTCAAAGAGTTGAGAGAAGATATATACCCGGAGTTGCCATTGTCAAGTTTAAAGAGGGATATAAAAGTTTTCTCGGTTTGAAAAAAATTGAGATAGATGAGTTCAATAAGGTCGCAGGACAACTTGGGATAACTTCGGTTGAGCCGATGTTCCCGGAAAAAGTTGGGAAAAGTTTGAAAAGGGGAGAGGTTGATTTGAGTTTGTTTTATTTGGTTAGGTTTTCGGAGATGTTGGATGTCAATTTAGTTGTGTCAAAGCTTTCACGACTTAACAGTGTTGAGTATGCCGAACCGCATTATATTTACAAGCCGAATTTTACACCGAACGACCCTTATTTTCAGACATATCAATGGTATTTGCGCAAGGTTCAGCTTCCACTTGCCTGGGATATAACCCAGGGTGATACAAATGTTGTCATAGGTATTGTTGACACTGGGGTTGACCTTGACCATCCCGACCTTGCTGGAAATATATGGCACAATTGGCGTGAGATTCCAAACAATGGCATTGATGATGATGGTAATGGTTATGTTGATGATTTCGTCGGGTGGGACTTTGGCGGAAAGGATAACTTCAACAATGACAGGAGGAAGCAAGATAACGACCCGAGCGAAAAAAAGCCAGTTCACGGAACACATGTCGCTGGAATTGCGTCGGCGGTTACGAACAATGGAATTGGTGTTGCAGGGGCTGGTTTTAAATGTAAAATTATGGCGGTAAAGGTTTCAATTGATGACGATAACGAGAATTTAATTTATTATGGCTACGAAGGTATAGTTTACGCTGTTGATAACGGTGCGAAGGTTATAAATTGCAGTTGGGGTGGCGGTGGCGGTTCCAGATTTGAGCAAGAAATTATAAATTATGCGACTTCAAAAGGTGCTCTCGTTGTAGCAGCTGCAGGCAACGAAAGAACCGATGAATTTCATTCGCCATCGGGATATAAATATGTCCTAAGTGTTGCCTCCGTTGATTCAAATGATGTTAAAGCTGGCTATTCAAATTTCGGTGAGACGATTGATGTTTGTGCCCCGGGAGGCGTTTTTTCTGTTGATGGCGGGATTTACAATACTTGGTATAACGATACTTACATAAGTTTAACGGGTACATCAATGGCAAGTCCACTTGTTGCAGGTATTGCTGGACTTGTTAGAGCTAAATTCCCGGGGCTTTCACCTTTGCAAGTTGCTGAAAAAATTAGAGTAAGCGCTGATCCAATTGACGATAAAAATCCGTATTATAGATATCAACTCGGTTTTGGCAGAGTGAATGCTTATAAGGCGCTGACGATAAGTTCCCCAGCTGTTAGGTTTGAGGATTTCTTTGTTGATGATTCGCTTGGAAATAAAGATGGTGCGGTTGACCCCGGGGAAGTTATTCAAATTAAAGGTGTCTTCAAAAATTATCTTGACCCAGCTTCAAATTTAATCGCGCGAGTTGAAACAAACGATCCCTATGTTCAGATAATAAACGGAACTTTCACGATCGGTTCGCTCGGGACATTACAATCAAAAGATAATTACAGCGAGCCGTTCAAATTTCAAATTTTACCAACGACCCCAGAAAATTACACGATCAAGTTCGTCGTTAAAATTTCCTCCGGTGCTTATAACGATTTCGTTTATTTCAAAGTCCTTGTAAGACCAACTTACAGAGATCACAACGCTAATTTCGTGACTTTAACGGTGACGAGTCGTGGGAACCTTGCTTTTAATGATTATCCTCATAATACTCAAGGAAAGGGATTGATTTACAGAGATGGGAACAATTTGTTGTTTGAAGGTGCTTTTATGGTCGGTGTTAGCAGTTCTTCAATCGTTGATGTAGCAAGGGATGAAACAGGGCAACAGCAAAGGGATGATTTCTCTTCAAAGACATCTTTTAAGTTGATAACCCCGGGGAACATTTCCGCACAGGATGGATTTTCAGTTTTCACGGATTCACTGGCGCCATCACAAAATAAAGTTGGAGTTGATGTCATATTAAATAGTTTCTCTTTTGATCAAACATTTGATGATATGAATTTCGTCCTTTTGAAATACTCGGTTGTAAATAAATCTGGGAAGGATTATTTGAACATAAGGGCTGGGTTGTTCCTTGATTTTGACCTCGGTAGCGCTTATGAAAATGTTGTAAAGTATGATCCAGTTGGTGATTTCGTTTATGTTTATGACACCGACCCTAACGGTGAGAAGACATTGGCTGGGGTTGCGCTTGTAAGCGGGAATGAACAGGGTATATGGCTGATAAACAATGCAGGCGATTCTTTTTGGGGAATTTATGATGGCTTTACAAAGGATGAAAAATGGGAAGCGTTGAGTTATAAGGGTGTAAAGAGAAATACAGCGGGCGCTGGTGATGTATCCGTTGTGATTTCGGGAGGTGCTGG
>JAPYWO010000342.1 GCA_028276305.1 Candidatus Thermokryptus sp. | reverse complement strand
ACGCTTTATCCAAATCTCGGGACACCACCCGGGACGAAGGAAAACCCACCGCAATTTTATGACCCGTTGAAGTATCTCATTCAAAAAGCACACCAATATGGAATTGAAGTTCACGCTTGGATAAATGTCTATAACCTTTTGACTTTGCCTGACACTGTTTATCGGCTCGCGGTTTCACAGCCAAGACATATAGCTATTGACGATAGTAACAGATGGAACACAAAACTTTTCGCTAAGGATAATCAGGGAAATTGGCTCATAACCTCGGGAAACACAAAAATGATTTGGCTTGACCCGGCAAATCCTTATGTGAGGAGATATCTTTTAAGTGTTGTTTCCGAGCTCGTCCGAAAGTACGACATTGATGGAATTCATTTTGATTACATTCGCTTTCCCGGAGCATATACCTATGGTGATTCTTTCAATTTTTACTTTGCCAATAGAAGTGATTATGAAAATGGCAACCCATATGGATTGAGTAGAGATGATTTCGCTCGTCTTTCAATTGAAAGATTTGTCAGGGCAGTTTATGACTCCGTTAGAAATTTGAAGCCGTGGGTTAAAATTGGAACCACGACTCCGGGAATTTATCAGGGTTGGAGATTGCCGATAAATCAAGCGTATTTTGACCTCTATCGTGATGGAAGATCTGATCCGAGAAAGTGGGCTCAGTTAGGATTGATAGATTATCACGCACCTCAAGTTTATTGGGATATCGGCTCTGAATACGATTTTCGCGTAATAGCTCAGGATTGGAACGCTAATATGTTCGGTAGGCATGTTTACATTGGAATTTATGGGGATAATCCGTTTAGTGAGATTTCAGCGGAAATAGATTTCACAAGAAGCATTTTGACATCCGGAACGATTATTTTCAGGTATTCAAATGTCTTAGCATATCTTGACTCACTCAAGCAATTTAAATATCAGACATTGGCAATTCCGCCAACGATGCGCTGGAAAGATAGCGTTCCTCCAAATCCACCGCAAGGGCTTTTGATAAGAAAATTAACTTCGGACTTGTGGCAACTCGTCTGGTTTAATCCAGAGCCAGCTTCAGATGGTCAAAAGCCCGATTATTATGTCATTTACAGATCTGAGCAGGGTGAATTTGTTGATATAAATAACCCGAGAAATATATTAGCCATAGTCCCAACTGCTTCCTCCGTCAATATCTACACTGATAAAATTCCTGATACAACGAAGATTTACGCTTATGTTGTTACATCGCTTGATAGATTGAAAAACGAGAGTCAACCGTCAAATGTGGTTATAACGAATGTCGGGCTTGAAAGTATCTTGACAGATTTTAATCTGTCCCCAGGTTATCCAAATCCGTTTAACTCAGTTATCAATTTCAGTTATTCTGTCCTGTCTGGCTCGTTTGTTGACATCAGGATTTATGATCTGCTTGGGCGTGAGGTTAAAAAGATTGTCTCTGGGTTTCATTTCAACGGGCGATACCAGTTTTATTGGGATGGGACGGATAATAACGGAGTTGAAGTTGCAAGCGGGTTTTATGTTTGCAGGATGAATGCTTTTAAAAACGGGAAAGTTATCTTTTCAAATTCGCAGAAAATCTCATTTTTAAAATAAATTTGCACGAGGAAGTGCCGAGAAATCTTGAGATCAAAGTTAGGTTTGATGATATATCTCTCGCTGAGAGAATAGCCGTTGAAGTTGGAGCTGAACTTAAAGATGATTTCATTCAAATTGATACTTATTTTAAAGTTGGAGATGGTAGATTGAAGATGAGAGAATTTAACACAGGCGGTGCGGAGTTGATTTTTTATCGCAGGGATGAAACAAGGGATAAGCGATGGAGCGATTACCGGGTTTTAAAAGTGAGCAATGCGGGTGAATTGAAAGTTTTACTTTCGGAAGCGCTTGGCGTGGATGTGATTGTTGAGAAGCGAAGGAGGGTTTTCATTTATAAAAATGCAAGGATTCACATTGATACTGTCAAGGGGCTTGGGAATTTCATTGAGTTTGAGGTGGTTGATAATGGCGGAGATGTTGTTGGATTGATGGATTTTTTGATTGATAAGTTTTCGTTGCGCGATGCTGAATTTGTAAGAGTTTCTTATTCGGATTTGCTAAAACAAAATCAGGTAAATAAATGAAACGGTTAAAAATTTTCGTTTTGTTCGCTTTCGTTATTTTTTTGTTTTCTGTCAATTTATACGCCCAACAATCGCTTAAGCCGAAGAATATAATTTTGATGATCGGCGATGGGATGGGACTTGCGCAGATAAGCGCAGGGAAGACATACAAGGGAAATTTAAATCTTGAAAAATTCAAAGTTGTAGGTCTTTTAACAACAAATTCTTGCGATGAATATGTGACTGATTCAGCAGCTGGAGCGACTGCTATGAGTACCGGCTATAAAACGAAAAATGTCGCAATTGGAGTTGATTGCAACGGTGAAAAGAGGGAGACGGTTCTTGAATATGCAAATAAAATCGGGAAGGCAACGGGTATAGTTGTCGTTTGCGCAATTACTCATGCAACGCCAGCTGCTTTTGTTGCGCATGTTCCAGATAGAAACATGCAGATTGAAATTGCAGAGCAAATAGCAAAAGAGGCGAACACAGACCTTTATCTTGGGACTGGCTGGGGTTGGTTTTTGCCTAAATCAAAAGGTGGAAGAAGAGAAGACGGACAGAATTTAATTGATACGATGAAAAATAGAGGTTACACTTTTATTTCAAAGCCAGAGGAGTTTTATAACTTTAAATTTGATAAAGCAGGTAAAGTTTT
>JAPYWO010000341.1 GCA_028276305.1 Candidatus Thermokryptus sp. | reverse complement strand
GCAAACACATAACACGGAAAAAGCGGAACAGCGATTTTTTTCTTTTTCCCTTTGACTAATCTGACTTCTTGAATTTTGGGATTAAAAACTTCAATTTTTGCAAAATTCAACCATGCTTCAACAAGATTTTCCTGTTTTGGCTTGGTTTGAAGGACATACCAATTTAAATCCATCTTCCCAGACAGCACCTCCCTGAATTTAATTTATTTTAGAAAAAATTTTGCCTCTCAAAATTGAAAAATTTCTCCCGCCGTTTAAAGCCCAGAATTAATGATTAAGCCCTTAAACGAACCCCAAAATTTTTCACACAAAGGTGCTTAAAAATTCAATCATCCCTTTCCCCTACTTTTGTCTCTATCCGCCCCGTAGTAGTCGTAATATCTATAATAGCGATAGTACCTGTAGTAGGTGCCGTATGTTGCGCTTGCATCAAAGTTATTTAAAAGAACACCTATGACATTCCCACCGACGCGTTGAATCATCTCTTTTGCCTTTTCAATGACATCAATTTCTGTCTTCCCTGCAGAGGCGACAAGCAAAACGCTGTCAACTTGACTTGCAAGTATAAGCGCATCAGTTACTGCAACAAGCGGTGGAGTATCAAAAACGATAAAGTCATAATTTTGTTTCAAATACTCAACAAATTCCTTCATCTTCTCAGAGCCCAGAAGTTCAGCTGGATTCGGTGGGACAACGCCACAAGGGACAAGGTAAAGATTTTCAACCTCTGTTTGCTTGAAAATTTCTTGAACATCAGCTCTGTCAAAAAGATAATCCGTCAAGCCCGGCTCCCTTGGAACATTGAAAACGCGATGCAAAACGGGTCTCCTAAGGTCTGTGTCAAGAAGTACTGTTTTTAATCCAGCGGTAGCCATCGTGATGGCAAGGTTTGACGCAGTGGTTGATTTACCCTCTTTCGGCGCACCGCTTGCGACAACGATTGACTTAATTTTCTTATCAAGTTTGGCAAATTGAATCCCCGTTCGCATAACTCTGTATGCCTCAGCTACGGGTGATTTCGGGCTAAGATGCGAGATCAAATGAGCTGCGATATTTCTTCCTTCATCCTTTTTAAGTTGTTTGCCATCAAGCTTGGCTTCAACTTCAATAACTGGAATCGCTGACAAGACGGTGAATCCACGCTTTTCAAGTTGTTCTGGTGTCTTAACAGTTCTATCAAAGTATTCCTTTATGAAAACAATTCCAACGCCAAGCCCAAGCCCGATGATTATGCTCAGGATAAGGTTCAAATGAACTTTCGGACTGACGGGTTTCACACCCGGGGTAGCATAGTCAATTATCTGAACATACCCAAACTGCGATTGTTCGGCTATCATCGCTTCTTGATACTTCTCTTCAATCAACAGATAAAGTTTCTCAGCGCTCATCCTCGTCCTCTCAAGTCGCGCATAATCAATCAATTTCGCCGGTATCGTCTCAAACTTCTTATTCAGCTGTTCAATGAGTTTTTCAATTTCCTTTTTCCTTGCCTCGTAAGCGGAAAGTTCAATTTCCGTCAATAAAATTTTTTGCTTCAATTCCTTCACAAACCCAGTCGGGTCATATGTCTGGGTTCCGGGGCTTCCGGAACTTGCAAAACCCGTCTTCAAAAATTCCGCTATCTTTTCCTGAAGTTTTTTCCTAAGCGAAGCAAGTTGTTCATCTATTTCCCTCAAGCTTTTGTTCAAAACCTCTTGACTCCCAACTTTTGGATTTTGAGCGATGATTTGATCGCGAGTGACTTCAAGTTTAGCGATTTCCTCCTGGAGATACTTTATATACGGGTCAAGAGCTTCGGTTGCAACTTTAACGAATTCAGGTTCAATTTGTTTTATCTGTTCAAGGTATGAATCAAGTTTTTTCCTTGCCGTTGAAATATCAACTATCGCCTCACCCCTGGCTGACTCAAGGTTTGAGAGTTGCTCTATAAGTTTTTTTGACTCCTCATCAAGGGCAACAACACCTGCTGATTTCATATAATTTTCAAGCTGATTCTCCGCTTGGTCAAGTTGCTTCCTTTTATCGGAGAGTTGTTCCTCAAGAAATTTCCTAACGCTTCTTGACTCGTTTCTGCTCATCATAAGATTTCTCTCATAATATGCATCCGCGAATGTATTCGCAATAAGCGCTGCTTCTTTGGGGTTTTTGCTCCTTGCCGTGATTTTTATAATGTCCGCATCGCGTGGGGACTCAATTTTAACATCCTTCTCAAATCTTTCAATTATCGTTTCAATTTTCGCAAACGGCTTTATCCCCTCTTTCATTTCTTTTTTTGAAGGGAGGATGACAAGTATCGTATCACTTTTCTTCTCCGGGTCAACATAAACCCTTTGAATTAACTTCTTCGCTACCGCCTCGGCAAGCGAACGGCTTTTCAGTATCTCTATCTCATTCTTTATATTCCTTTGTTCCGAAATTCCAGTTATATCAAACGCCTCGCTTAGACCCAATCCTTTTTTGCCCTTTTCTATCAAAACGACAGCTGTTGACTCATAAATCGGGTCCTGCATAAATGTGAAAATCGCCGTCGCAAGCACAACAAGAACAAATATAAGTATGATAAGCCATTTCCCTCTGTAAAGAACTTGAATTACCTCGTATAAATTAATCGTTTCCTCTTCTTGAAAAAAAGTTTGCCCGTTTGTACTTATTTTCTCCATAGTTTTAAGAACTCAAAATTTATTTTTTCCCAAGGTTCACAATTCAATATAAAAATTCCACAAGTAAAAGTCAAGCATTGCGCTGTGACGGATATTACAAA
>JAPYWO010000340.1 GCA_028276305.1 Candidatus Thermokryptus sp. | reverse complement strand
CTATAATCTTCATTCTCATAACCCTTTGCAAGCGCTGAAATGTAAAGCTCACGAATAGCTGAAATAACCGGCATCGGAATCTTCATCTCCTGTGCTATTTCAAGCGAAAGATTTATGTCCTTCAATATGTGTTTGACATAAAAATTCGGGGTGAAGTTTCCTTCAATTATTGCTTTTCCCTTATTTTGATACATCGCGGAATTCAAAGCGGAATTTTCAAGTACTTCAAGGACAACCTCTTTTGATATGCCTGATTTTTCAGCTAAAACAAACGCCTGTGATAAAGCGATTATCATCGTTGCTATCATTGAATTCATCGCTATCTTCAAGTTAGTCGCTTTCTCAACCGAATCAAACCGCCATAACTTGCGACCAAGGACTTTAAAAATTTCCTCGCACTTTGAAATCGCCTCTTCGTCACCCCCTGCGAAAATTAAAAGAGTTCCGTCACCGGCTTGTGTTTTGCTTCCGAGAACTGGGGCGTGCACAAAGTGTGCAGAACGATTTTTATAATCAAGGTAAAGCCTCCGCGTTGTTGATGGCGAAATTGTGCTCATATCAACATGAATAAACCCCGGCTTAACCGAACCCAAAAGCCCATCATTACTATATACAACTGACTCAACAGCTTTTGAATCACTTAACATTGAAATCACAATTTCGCACTCATCCCAAATTTGAGCTGGCAAATCAACCGCTTTAAAGTTCCTGTCCCCAAGCTTTCCAACCTTTTCCTTCGTCCTGTTATAAACGACAAGTTGATATCCTTTACTTAAAAGTCGCTTTGCCATCATCTCCCCCATTATGCCAAGCCCGATGAAGCCAATTTTTTGCATTTTTCAACCCGTTTTTATTTTACAAGAACCATAAACTTTGAATCGGAAAAACTTCCAGCTCTAATATAGTAAAGATAAACTCCACTTGAAAGCCCCGCCCCATCAAAAACAGCATAATGAAGCCCTCTTTCCTTTTCCTCATCAACCAATGTCTGAACCTGTCTTCCAAGTAAATCATAAACCTTTAAAACCACATGAACCCTTTCAGGGAGATAATACCTTATCACAGTGCTTGAATTAAAAGGGTTGGGATAATTTTGAAATAGCTCAAATTTTTCAGCAATGATCTCTTCAGATACATCGGTTGAAATATCTGCGTTTACTACTTCGCCCGCCCTAACCGTGACAGTTCGCCTGTAAAGTCCGTTCAGAGCAGTAATTGTGTAAGTCCCAGGTTTAACCTCGCCGATCGCATAATTTTCCCCGTAAACATCATCGCTTCCGATATATGGGTCGTTGAAATTATAAGTCAAGGCATAGCTAAAAGTTGTGTATGGAGGTCTTGGTTTTGGGTCCGGAGATATATCAACGCGGGTTGAATTCGGAGCATTTACAATCTTGCCATAAATCGCACCAGTTCCCTTCATCGCAAACCATAGTTCGGGGTTTCTTCTCGTTCTAAAAGCATTATAATTTGGGCTTCCAAGCCGAATTTCAAAATGTAAATGTGGTCCGGTTGAATAACCCGTATTCCCTGAAATCGCTATCGGGTCACCGGCTTTAACGCTATCGCCCGCATTCACAAGCGGTCGTGAAAGATGTCCATACAACAAATACAAATCCTTACCCTCCCACTTCCCTTTTATGAAGATGTAATTTCCTGCGCCATTTGGTTCATATCCACCAACTGTATCATTCGAGTTATAAGCAACGAAATAAACTATACCATCACAAGCGGAATAGACCGTGTCATATCTGACGAGAATATCAACCCCTGTGTGGGCTCTGTTTTGCGGGTCTCGGATATTTGGCTCCCCATAAAGGTACGAACCATTGATTTGAATATGGTCCGGCACAGGTCGTCTCAATCTAAACGACTGAGCGTTAAGTAATTGAAACAGAAATAAAAGGAGTAAAATTTTCCCCATTAATTTAATCCTCAATTTTTTCGGTTGCTTCCTTGGTGAGAAAATCAGCGTAAATATCCTCAACTTGAGCTCCGGAAAATGACATCTGGATGAGATTATTCCAATCCAATTTCTTCTCTATCTCAAGTATCTCATCAAGATTAGCCCATGTCTCGGGATGCCTTCCCGTCAAAAAACTGCAACAATCGTCATAAGGTTGACTTGAAATCTCATAAGTCCCTATCTCTTTCGCCTTTTGAATTATCTCCTCCTTATCAATTCCTATCAGTGGTCTAAGTATCGGCAAAGTCGCAACTTGATTTATCACCCTTATATTTCTCAATGTTTGAGAAGCAACTTGTCCTAAGCTTTCGCCCGTGACAAGCGCTTCAGCCCCTTCAATCTGAGCGACCTTCTCAGCGATCCTCACCATCAACCTTCTATATAAAATTGTCCTTAATCCAACTGGTGCATTCAAAACAATTATCCTTTGTGCCTCGGCTATTGGTACGATGTAAAGTTTTGAGTGAAGCTGATATTTGCTCAATATCTTTACAATTTCTCTCACTTGTTCAATGGAGTCATAACTCGTGTATGGATAGCTATGAAAGTGGACGAATACAACTTTAGCCCCGCGCTTCATCATCAAAAGCGACGCTATTGGAGAGTCAAACCCGGCAGAAATTAAAGCGACAACTTTACCACTTGAGCCAACGGGCAAACCACCAGGACCTTTAAATCTATCAGCATAAACATAAACCTCTTTATCTACGATTTCAACATAAACGGTCAAGTCCGGGTTTTTCAGATCAACCTTGACATCCGCGCCGTTATTTTTAAAGTGTTCAATTATAAAAGC
>JAPYWO010000339.1 GCA_028276305.1 Candidatus Thermokryptus sp. | reverse complement strand
CGGGATATTTTCAAGCACATGGAGAACATAGATAGTAGCGCCGTATTTTTCGGCAAGTGATTTTGCGTATTTAAATGCGGAGATTGAAGCACTGGATAAATCAGTTGGAAGGAGGATTTTTTTAATTCTCATTTCAAAGCCCCATTTTTATTTGAGTATTTTTTCAATGTCTTTCATAAAAACTTCTTTCGTCCTCGCCCCAAGGTACTTTGACACGATTTTCCCATCCTGATCAATCAAAAAAGTTATCGGGATTCCAACGCTACCTCCAAATGCGTCAAGGAGTTTTGCCTCAGGGTCATGGATTAAAATGTAGTTTATGCCGACATTTTTTGCGAATTCAATCACTGGTGAAATTGACCTGTCAATTGAGACGCCGATTAATTCAAAGTTTTTATCGTTGAGTTCGTTTTTAATTTTGATGAGGTCTGGGATTTCTTTGACACAGGGACCACACCATGTAGCCCAAAAGTTCAGGAGTATGACTTTACCTTTTGAAAGTTCGTAAAAGTTTTTCTCACCTTGTTGAGTTTTCCAGTAAAAGTTCGGGACTTTTTCCTTTTCGTTTTGTTCAATTTTGGTGAGTGTGAAAATTTCGGTGGGCTGTGATGAAATTTGTGGTTTGTTTTCTTTTTTTGAACAGGAAATTAGAAGGAAGAGGGGAAAAAGTAATAAAATTTTTCGCATGAACTTACCAACTTTGTTTTAAAACTTGTTCAAGTTCTTCCTTTGAAAGATTTGAAACAGCGCAACACAGAAGTTCTCCAGTTCCCCAAATGACAAAAGAATCGTCCCCGATGGAGTCATAAATCCATTCGCCTTTTGAAATTCTCTTTTTTACATCTTCATGAATTCTAGCCCGATGCAGTGGAATTTGATGTAGGAAAATCAACTTGTCCCCACTGCGATAAATCAAATTTACGCATTTTTCAATTTCGGAGTTTGAATGTCGGGCGTTGAAAGAAGCACCAACCATCTTAAAATTTGGAATCTGCATTACCCAAGGCGTGAATTCGGCTTTTAAATAAACTTGGCTTGTGATTATGTTCGGGTCATCGGAGATTATCTCTGGTTTTACAAATCCATTGGCGATTGAATCAAAGTGGCTTAATATCCCTGAAACTTCTTTCGCTATAAGCTCTTTTTGTGCCATCTTATTCTCGTAAACCGTTATGAGCACAAGCGAAAGCGAGATCACGACGAGCGCAACACCAACTGAAAAAGCAACTTCAAGCCAAGGTTTGACTTTCTGATTCGGGTCCGTTTTAAATTTTACACTTGATTCATAGCCATCTTGGATTGTCCTGATTTGGGTGAGGATGTTTTGGACGAGTTCTTGAGGGATGTTGATTAGTTTTACTCTTGTTCTGATCAAATCTTTTGTCTTTTTTTCAAGTTCAAATTCAGTTCTGCAGGTTGCACAACGCCAGATGTGCTCTTCTGCTTCTCGTTTTGTCGTTTCATCAATCTCATTATCAACAAGGGCGCTCAACACTTCCCTTGTTTGTCTGCAATCCATGGTAAAGTCCAGGTTTAATTTTTTTAATCTTTATCGGGATCTTTCAGATCGTAATCCTCGGGTTTTCCTTTTATGTATCCCTTACGCTTTGCGAACTCAAAAAGATTTTTTCGCAACATCTTTCTGCCTCTGTGAAGTCGTGATCTCACCGTTCCAATTGGAATATCAAGGAACTCGGCTATTTCTTCATAAGTTTGACCTTCAATATCAGCAAGTATAACAACTGTTCTAAATTCCTCTGGTAATTTTGCGAGCGCCTCTATAACTTCGTCTTCAAATATATTTTCAAAGATATGTTCTTGTAAGTCGGATGTTTCAAATGATTCATCTCTAACCGTTTCGTAGAAGTTTTGAACCTCATCATAATCAACTTTACCTGGCTCTTTCGTCGCTTTACGATATTTATTGATGTATGAATTTTTCATTATCTTAAACAACCACGCTTTTATGTTTGTTCCTGGTTCGTATTTATCCCAGAATCGGAACGCTTTAAGGTAGGTTTCCTGTATTAGGTCTTTTGCGTCTTCTTCATTTCCAGTCATACGATATGCAAAGTTGTATAAAAATTGCATGTGTGGGAGCGCCTCAGCTTCAAATTCCTTTTGTCGTTTCAAGAGTTCCTCATCGCTTAGTTTCCTATCCTTTTTCTCCTGCTTTATGAATTCCTTTATTTTGTCTTTTAGCTTCATTTATCCGGGTTGGTTATTTTTGCTTGTTTAATTATAACAAAATTTGTTTTCATTATCAACACCCTCTCTCTTTTGACGCAATGAAAACGCTTAAGGTTGATTGTTAAATCTTGATTGATTAAATTTAACTTGTGATGAAGCGACTTATTCGTTACATAACTTTTTTGATTTTTCAGTCAAGAATTTTCCCATTCAAGGGCTTTTTAAGAAAGGTCATGGAGTCAAAATTGCGCTCAGATTGCGTCTTCTGTCGCATAATTGAAGGGAAGGAAAAAGCTGAGATAATTTATGAGAATGAGCACGCTATTTCAATACTTGATGTAAATCCAGTCAATTTCGGACACGCTCTTGTAATACCGAAAAATCATTACGAGGATTTTCTTCATCTTCCCGAGCGGGAATATGAGGCGATTTTAAAGGCGATTAAAATCGTCGCTGAGGGAGTCGTCAACGGAATTGAACCGAAGCCGGAGGGTTTTAACATTTTGTCAAACAATGGATTCGTCGCGGGGCAGAGGATTTTCCATGTCCATTTTCACATAATTCCAAGATATT
>JAPYWO010000338.1 GCA_028276305.1 Candidatus Thermokryptus sp. | reverse complement strand
TTAACTCCAACCCAATCATCAATTATCTTGACCTCATATACAAGCCCTAAGTCAACAATGTTTATCGGAATTTCAGGGTCATAGCATTCCCTCAAAGCTTCATATACCTGTTCTTCCGTTACCATGGCTTTCTGCCTTTTTTCTTTTAATATAACACTTTGTTTGAACTTTTAGAAATCACTTTTTCCTTTTTTTAGAGCGCGATTCATAAAGCTCAAGCTTTTCAAGCATTTGAATCGTCTTGTTTATCTGCTCCCTTAATTCCGCAAATGATGAGATCAATTTGTTTATTTCATCAGATGGGAAATCCGGGTCAGCGCTTATCTTTGAAAGTAATTTTTCTATGCCAGCTCTCATACGCTCATAACTTTTTAAAAAAGAGCGACGCATTAATTTCGGTGTTAATTTCACTGACCGAAGTTTTATCCTCGGACCTGTTCCGTAAATTTCAACTTCCATAAGGAGTTTTTCTATGCTTTCAGGTAAATCATAAAAGGTTGTTTCGCCAGTATCAATGAGTTCAAATTTTCGGCTTCGCTTAATTAAGTTAACAAACTCTGGAAATGATGGCAGTGGGATATTTGGATGTTTGTATTTTATGATAAGATAAACCTTTCGCGCTGGGACGAGAACCTCATCGTCATTTGAGATGATATCGTCAATTATTTTAACTAACTTTCTGCTTAACATTTCAATCGTACAAAATTGATTCTTCGGTTTCTTTATCAAAGAAATGCGCCTTTCTCATATCAATGACGAGCTCTTTTAAACTTCCAACCTCCGGCTCCTCATGGGCTGGGATTCTCGCAACACATTGCGCAGTTGGCGTAGCAAAGTAAATGTAAATCTCATTCCCCATCGGCTCAACGACATCAACGAGAACTTTTATCCTTTCCCCGGTTTGTATTTGCGTGTAAAGTGGATCATAAATATGTTCTGGTCTTATGCCGAATATAACTTTTTTCCCGATGTAATTTTTCAATTTATCTTGATGTTCTTCAGGGATTGAAAGTTTAAGCCCGTCAGCGCTCTCAACGAACTTCAACCCGTCTTCCAAAACAATTTCACCTTCAATGAAATTCATTGATGGACTTCCAATGAATCCAGCTACAAATTTATTCTTGGGGAAATTGTAAAGATTTAACGGTGTATCTATTTGTTGTATTATTCCATCTTTCATGACGACGATCCTGTCACCCATAGTCATTGCCTCTATCTGGTCATGCGTGACATAAATCATCGTTGCGCCAAGTTTACGATGAAGCTTTGAAATTTCAGTTCTCATCTGGACTCTGAACTTTGCGTCAAGGTTACTCAATGGTTCATCAAATAAAAAAACCTTGGGGTTTCTAACTATCGCCCTTCCAACAGCAACTCTTTGTCTTTGACCACCGGAGAGTTCTTTCGGCTTTCTATCAAGAAGGTGTTCAATTCCAAGTATCTTTGCAGCTTCCTTGACCCTTTTATCAATTTCACTTTTCGGATATTTTCTGAGTTTCAAACCAAACGCCATGTTTTCGTAAACTGTCATATGTGGATAAAGTGCGTAGTTTTGGAAAACCATCGCAATATCCCTATCCTTTGGAGGAACATCATTTACAACTTTATTGTCAATGTAAATAAAACCACTTGTTACTTCTTCAAGTCCAGCTATCATTCTTAATGTTGTTGTTTTCCCGCAACCTGAAGGACCAAGCAAAACCATAAATTCGCCATCTTTGACATCAAAGGTTGCATTTTTCACCGCAACGACATTGTTGGGGTAAATTTTGCTCACATTTTCAAGCCGAACCTCCGCCATTTAAATCCACCTCCACTCTATTTTTTAGGTTTTAACTCAACCAACTAAAAATTTACTACACTTGATAAAATTTCAAAAAAGCTCGGGAATGAGATTTTAACGCAATCTGGATTATCAATCACCGTCTCACCTTCCGCGATTAAGCCAGCAATTGAAAAAGCCATAGCTATCCTATGATCATTAAATGTTTTTATAAGCGCACCTTTTAATCTGTTCTTGCCTTCAAACGCAAAACCATCTTCATATTCTTCAACATCAACGCCCATTGCCCTGAGGTTTTCAACAATTGCTTTAATTCTATCGCTTTCCTTTTTTCTGAGTTCTAAAGCATCTCTGACTTCAAATTTACCTTCGCCGATGGCACCTGCAATTGAAAGTATCGGAATCTCATCTATTATACCGGGTATTACATCGCCCAAGAGTGTTAAGTTTTTCAAATTGACTTCTTTTTTTGATTTAACGATTACATCACCGATCGGCTCGCCCATGACTTCTTTTACATTTTCTGTTTCAATGTCCGCGCCCATTTGTCTGAGGATTTCAATGAAAGCTGTCCTCGTTGGGTTCAAGGTCACATTTTTTATTCTGATGTTTGAATTTGGGATTATCGCTCCAGCAACTATGAAAAACGCTGCGGAAGAAATATCGTTTGGGATGAGGTAATTTGCTGGCTCAATTTTTCTTCCACCTTCAACTTCAATGACTTTTTTACCGTTTTCAAAACGAGCTTTTAAGCCAAGCAGACGCTCGGTGTGATCTCGTGTCGGGATTTTCTCAATAATTTTGGTTTTTCCACTCGCGTGCAAACCAGCGAAGATTAAGCATGATTTGACTTGAGCGCTTGGGATTTCCAGTTCGTATTCAATCGGATTTAAATTGTCAACGCCATAAATTTTCAAAGGAGCGGTTCCTTCTTCCGTGGGCTCAATTTTTGCACCCATCATTTGAAGTGGTTTAACAATTCT
>JAPYWO010000337.1 GCA_028276305.1 Candidatus Thermokryptus sp. | reverse complement strand
GTGTCTCAAGATGAAAACATCAAAGGCGAGAGGAAGCATATTTTAATAGTTGTTGCGGGTTTAACTCCGGCGATAATCACTGAGACGCTTCAGTTTTTGACCTTCGCTGAACCAGGGAAAACATTAAGGTATGGGGATTTAATGAAAAGAAAAGTCAGGTTGAAAATTTCTGATATTTTCGTCTTGACGACTTCAAAAGGGCGAGATATGATTATGGATGAACTTATTAAAAATGGTGGCTTTAGAAAATTTTGTGATGAATTTGGAATAAATTGGGTGAGTTTTGATGAGAAAAATATAATCGTCCTTAGGGATACCAATGGTGTTGAAATTGAAGATATAAGGACGGTTGAGGAAAATCGCGGTGCTGCGAATATGCTTTTTGATTTCATACGACAAAAATTGATGGATGAAAATATAATTGTGCATTGTTCAATCGCTGGGGGAAGAAAAAGTATGGATGTTTATTCTGCGTTTGCATTTCAATTTTATGGAAAGAGCGAAGATAAAATGTATCATGTGATCGTAAATAGCCCGTTTGATGACCCTAACTTAAAAGATAAAAGCGGGAGAAGGTTTCTTTACATTCCAATTGAAGAAGTGGTCTTTACGAGAAAATTGGACAAGTCGGAGCATACATCAATGGGTGCAGAAATTACGCTCTATGAGATTCCTTATATTCACTTAAGGAGCAAACTTAAAGATATATTGCAGTCAAACGAAAGTTATGATAAGCTTGTTGATATAGCTCAGCGTGAGATTGATTTAGTTTGGGTTCAGCCCCATCTTTATATTGATGTTAAGCGTGGCTCTGTTAAAATAAATGACTGGGATTTAGTTTTAAAACCAACCGAGCTTTTCATTTACCTCTATTTCATTTTTAGCCGGAAGATGTGCAAGCAAAGGCATGGGAAAAATTTATGCTTGTTTTGTTTCCCAGAGTTTGAAGAGGTCAATGGTCTGAAAGTTAGGAAATTTAAAAATTGGAAACCCTTGCTCAGGGCGTTTAGGATAATTAGGAAAAATTTCGGGGATAAAAGCAAGGAAACCAAGACGATTGAAAATTGGATTTATAACGGAATCCCAAGACAAAGTTTGAGCGATAAAATTTGTGATATAAATAAAAGGATTAAGGAAATCGTCCAAATTCCAAATGTTGATGTGGTTAAAATTGTAAATGAGGGCAAGTATAGTAAGCCAAGATATGGGATAAGGCTTGAACCGGGAAGGATTGAATTGATAAAGTGAAAACTATATAGTCAGCAAACTATTTAGTTTTTCAATTTTTCGTTGAGTTTGATAATTGAGTTTTTTTAATTTTCAAACAGGAATTAAAAGAAAAGGAGTTCGGCTATGGACTTTGAAAAAATAAAGAAGGCGGTCGCTGTTTCATCTCTTTTTCATGATATAGGTAAATTTTGGCAAAGAGCGGTAAAAAGAGATGAGGGTTTATCTTCTGAGACGAAGAAACTTGAGGCGGAGTTATGTCCCGATTTCGGAAAGTATAGGCATGTATTGTGGACGAGTGAATTCTTTGAGCAGTTTGAAAATGTTTTCCCGATTGATGTCTCTGAAAGTTTAACGGGGGATGCTCTTGACAATGTTAAAAATCTCGCATCAAGACATCACGCCCCTAAATCCCCTCTTCAGGTTTTAGTTCAGCAAGCGGATTGGTTAAGTAGTGGTATGGACAGGACGAAAGCCGAGGATGTAAAGGATGAAGAGAGCGGGATATTCAGAAAGAAAAGGTTGATTTCCGTTTTCAGTAGAATTGGAAATGAAGTTGGGGACAAAAGATGGGTTTATAATTTGACACCGCTTAAACCAGATGAAAGTGTTTTTCCATTTCAAGAGGAAAAGATGGTTGATTTAACCGATGAATATGGGAAACTTTGGAAAAACTTTGTTGATGAATTTAATTTGCTTGGTGTTTTGAGGGATAATTTTAATATCTGGCTTGGTTCAGCGCTTTCCTTGATTGAGAAGTATACTTGGTGCATACCAAGCTCAACTGTTGATGTGCCCGATGTATCCCTTTACGATCATCTAAAAACAACTTGTGCAATTGCTGTGGCGCTTTTAAAGTATCACTTTGAGACGGGAACATTAGACAGGAATGAAGAGATAAAGGATAGAGATAGAAAGAAGTTTATTTTTATAAGTGGTGATGTCAGCGGTATACAAGATTTTATTTATAAGCTATCGGTGACGAATGTTAAAGGTGCAAGTCGGATATTAAGGGCGAGGTCATTTTATATTCAAGCAATTACGGAGGGTGTCATAAATTACATTTTAAATGAACTTGGTCTTGTACCAGCATCCTGCATAATGAATGCTGGAGGTAGATTTATTATTTTGGCGCCCAATGTTGATTCGGTGAAAAGTAAAATGGAGAAAATAAGCGAGGAGATATCGCTTTGGTTTTATGATGAGTTTCGCGGTGTTTTGTCCCTTAACATTTCGGATGATGTTGAAATTTCCGGGAATGACTTGATGCGTGAAAATTTCAGTCGCACTTTGAAAAATGTTCAAAACTCTGTTGAAATGGAGAAGAGGAGAAAATTTATGAGCATATTGAAAAAAGGGTTGAGAGGTTTTACATTTGATGATATGTTTGATGATTTGCGTAAAGCAGGGCATTGTAGATATTGCGGAGTGTATCCAGCGGTTGAAGAAATTAAAGACGAGGAAGGTGAAGCGATAAAAGTATGTCGCAAGTGTAAAAGTTTTGTTGACATTGGGAGATGGTTGACGGATGTTGAAGCGA
>JAPYWO010000336.1 GCA_028276305.1 Candidatus Thermokryptus sp. | reverse complement strand
ATCAAGCTCAGATACAGAATTTTGTTCAACCCTCTTAACGCTTACATTATCCCTCGTTATTATGGCATATTCATCATCGTCAAGGAAGATGACATCCCTCGTTATCCCGATAATTGCGGTTGGATCTGAGGCGGTTATATTTTCACCGTTGCCGATTCCAATTGCAATCGGGCTTCCACGCCTTGCAACGATTATCTTCTCTGGGTCATAACTCGTCATAATAGCAAGCCCAAATGTCCCCTTAACTTCAAAAAATAAATTCCTAACCGCTATTTCAATATCACCATAAATCTTATAAAACTCCTCAATAAGATGCGCGATCACCTCCGTATCCGTCTGACTTTTAAAAATATGACCCTCTTTTTCAAGCTTCTTCTTCAGAGATTGATAATTTTCAACTATCCCGTTATGAACGACAGCTATATTTCCAGTGCAATCAACATGCGGATGGGCATTCACTTCATTTGGTATCCCGTGCGTTGCCCAGCGAGTATGAGCTATCCCTATGTTTGAATTTGAACCCAACCCTAACAACATCCTCTCAAGTTCAGCGACTTTCCCAGCTATTTTGAAAACCTTTATCCCTTCCTTATCCCAGAAAGCAACGCCAGCTGAATCATAACCCCTGTATTCAAGCCGTTTTAAACCATCAACCAAAATGTTAAGGACATTCCTCTTGCCGATATAACCGACTATACCACACATTTTTCATCCCCTTTTTGTTAATAATACCATTTATCAAAGTTGAAGAATAACCAAATTTTAAACGATACCTCGCTTTTACGATTGCCAATTTGATTTCTGTAATTTTTGTAAGTTGAAAAATAAATTTCAAAATTTATGTTAAAATTTTTGCTGTAAAAGTAAAACAAGTTCAAGCCAAACTTATGCGTCGTCTCAACAACACCGTAAGGGAACTTCTCCTTATAACCCTTCTCAACCGTAACATCTGGAGCCATCCACGGCATATCGTAAGGTTTCTCTATGCCTCCCTCACCATGTTCAATAAATTTATAATTCAATGTCAAATTCAAACTGTTTCTATATCCACCGCCCGTGAAAATCCATTGCGAAACCCAGACATCAAGAGATTGAAAATCATTACCAAGCGGATGAGCTATGGGTCGCTTAAAACGAAGGTATTTTTCATAACTCTTATAATCCTCAACATTATAAGTTCTATTTCTAACCTGTGTATATTCAATTTGAATTTGACTCCCAACGACATTCAAAAATTTGAAAATGTCGGCATATCTTAAACCAACTATAAAACCATATTTGTTTGGTACAAGCTCTCCTTTTATTTTCCTGCTTATTTGCCAATCATCAATTAGAAACTCACCATAAAAATTTAAATTTTTAACAGGATAAAAGCTTAAATCAGTATAAACCATCGCATTTAAATCTTTATTGTCGTTCATTTGAAACTCATAATAAAAAGCGAATGGGTTTGACAAAGTTATGTCAATCCCTTTATTCGCACCACCATATAAAATCGTCTGGGCAAAACCGATGAAAAACCTGTCAGAAAAATTAAACTCAAACCTCCCACCAGTAAGGTATCTGTTTGCATTTAAAGTCGTTTTACCGCTATCCGGTGAATAACTCCTATTTTCAAGCTGTGAGATGAAGAAGCTATATTTAAACTTCTTTGAGAAAAGGTCAATTTGAAGAACATCGTATGGGATCGCATAGTCGGAGATCAAAAGATTTCCACCACGACCATATCCCCACTTGATATAATCACGACCGAGTTTAATTGAAAATGGCTCAAAATTTAAACTCAAATATCCTTGTTCAGTATAACCAGCGAAAAAGCCCCGAAATCTATTACCCGTGTATGTCGTATCATCAAGGAGGTTTTGATCCGCAAGTGAATTGTTGTAAAGCGTGAATTTATCCCCGAAATAAAACGAAAATTTAGACCTCCCCCTAAACCTGAAAGTCCTGCTTGAAAAATTATCCCTTACCGCATACCCCGAAAGCATCACGCCAGCTTTGAATGAAAAATCGTTTTTTGAATTTGAATTTAAAAAATTTATCTCATCTTGAAATTCATCCTCAAGCATCTTGAAAAGTTTCACATCAAAAGCATTCAATGGTCTTGCCCCTAAAATTTGTCTTGCAACCTCAATCCTTGAGTATGGTTTATATCCCTGTGGTAGTTCTCTGAAATGACCCCTGAGTTTAAGTTCTTCAATGATTTTATAAACCCAGTAATCCGTTGGCATCGTCTCTTGAAACTGGGCGAAGACAAAATCAAAGGCAAAAATCAGCAAAATGGAAAATTTCTTAAACATAATGATTTTACTTTCTTTCACCTCTCTTTTAATTTAATTTTCACCCCCACCTCTATCCTCCCCCATCAATGTGGAGGAGGTATCTGAAAAATTTTTCTACCCCTAATTCTCCTCTCCACTTGCGGGAGAGGGTAGGGTGAGGGGTGATGTTAATTTTTTTCCTTTTATCTTTCTCTCCTCTCCCCCTGCGTGGCTGTGTCGTAATTAAGTTTTTCACGAGTTTTCGCTGATTTGTTTCGTCAAACTTTATTATTTTTCAATTATTTTTTTACCATATTTTTGCATAATCGCAAGCAAAACAGGGGTTATGACACAGCCACCCTGCGGGAGAGGGTAGGGTGAGGGGTTTTGTTAACTCCTTTCCACTCCTAATTCTCCTCTCCCCCTGCGTGGCTGTGTCGTAATTAAGTTTTTCGCGAATTTTCGCTGATTTGTTTCGTCAAACTTTATTATTTTTCAATTATTTTTTTACCA
>JAPYWO010000006.1 GCA_028276305.1 Candidatus Thermokryptus sp. | reverse complement strand
ACGATGACCTTCTTGCAACTGGTGGAACTGTTTCAGCCGCGTGTAAATTAATTGAACGACTCGGTGGTGAAGTTGTGGGGATATGCTTTTTGATTGAATTAAGTTTTTTAAATGGCAGAGAACGACTCAAAAACTACGACATCTTTTCAATTGTCAAATATAACAGTGAGCAAGAGCTCTAATGGAGCAGAATTTCACTTTGACTGCCACTCAGGCTATACAAGCAATTTTATCGCCCGCTGTTATGATTTCATCAAGCGCTTTTTTCCTTTCTGGTTTGAACGCAAGGCATTCTACTCTCGTCAACAGGGTGAGATTGTTAAACGATGAGAAGAGGAAATTGATAAAAGAGCTTGTCAAGAAGGGTGAGCTTGAATACACAGAAAATGTCAGATTTTTAAGCATAAAAAATCAAATTGAAATCCTCGTCCGCAGAATTTGGTATGTAAGAAATGCGATGTTGTGCCACATCTCAGCAGCGGTTTTCTTCGTGTTGACTTCTTTCGCTATTGGTTTAAATATATTTTTCTCCGTTCAACTTGTAAGAGAACTTCCACTTTATCTTTTCGTGGTCGGTCTTTTACTCGTGCTCTGCGGTGTATGTTTCCTTGGAATAGATGTGCTTATATCTTATCGTGTAATTTTAATTGAAGTTAAAGGGGAAGAATGACGCAGGAGAAAATTAAAATTGTAACAACGAATCGCAAGGCACATCACGACTACGAAATCCTCGAAACAATCGAAGCTGGACTCGTCTTGAAGGGAACGGAGGTAAAATCTTTAAGACAAGGTAAGGTGAGCATTCAAGATAGTTACGCTATAATTAAAAATGGCGAGGCGTGGCTTTTAAATATGCACATCAGCCCATATGAATACGGCAACATTCATAACCACGACCCGTTGCGAGATAAAAAATTACTACTTCACAAGCGTGAAATAATACGGCTCGCAACAAAAATTAAAGAGAGGGGCTTGACTTTAATTCCGTTAAAAGTTTATTTTAAAAATGGGAAAGCAAAAGTTGAACTCGCACTTGTCAGAGGCAAGAGAAAATATGAGAAAAAAGAAGATATAGCAGAAAGAGATTTGCAAAGAGAACTTAAAAGGAAATATGCCGATAAGTATAGAGAGTAAAAACAAAATCTCCCAAGCAAATTGAAATTCCCAAGTGTAAACGAACAGATGGATTTAATAAAGTATGGCGCCGTTGAAATAATCCCCGAGGATGAACTCGTAAAGAAAATTGAAAGATCAATCAAAACAGGTAAACCACTAAAGGTAAAGCTCGGTTGCGATCCGACGAAGCCAGACCTTCATCTTGGACATTCCGTTGTGTTAAGAAAATTGCGCCATTTTCAAGAACTCGGACATATAGCTGTTCTCATAATCGGCGACTTCACCGCGATGATCGGTGATCCATCGGGGAGAAGCAAAACAAGACCTCAACTTTCATTTGAAGAGACAAGAATAAACGGGCAAACATATTTTGAACAGGCGAAGAAAATTTTACTGCCTGAAAGAGTTGAAATACGATACAATTCCGAATGGCTTGGAAAAATGACATTTGAAGATGTTATACGACTTGCAAGCAAATATACTGTCGCAAGAATGCTTGAAAGAGACGATTTCAGCAAAAGATATAAATCGGGCGAGCCAATAAGCATACACGAATTATTATATCCACTGGCTCAGGCGATGGACTCAGTAGCGATTGAAGCGGATGTTGAACTTGGCGGAACCGATCAAAAATTTAATCTACTTGTAGGAAGAGATATTCAAAGGGAATTCGGTCAAGAACCACAAGTTATAATAACAATGCCCCTTCTCGTTGGAACAGATGGCGTTGAGAAAATGAGCAAATCCCTTGACAATTATATTGCCTTCAATGACCCACCATTTGAAATGTATGGAAAGACGATGTCAATCCCAGATGAGCTCATATATGATTACTTTCTCTTAACAACCGATTTGTCCCCAACCGAGATTGAAAACATCAAGAAACAGCTAAACGACCCGAGCGTCAATCCAAGGGACTTAAAAAGACGCCTTGCTTGGGAACTCGTCAGAATGTATCATGGAGTTGAAGAAGCAAATAAGGCACAGGAAGAATTTGACAAAATTTTCGTAAGGAAGGAAATCCCGGAGGAATTAGAAGAATTTGAAATTGAGCAAGGAGATGGTAAGATAAGGATCGTTGAACTTCTCGTTCAAACTGGACTTGCAAATTCAAAAAGTGAGGCGAAAAGATTAATTCAACTTGGTGGTGTTAGCATTGATGGAGTTAAAATCAATGACATTGACGCCACAGTTGGGCTTGATAAATCTTTTGTGATTAAAGTTGGCAAAAGAAAGTTTTTAAAGATAAAACCAAAATTTAAAAACTAAATTTTCGGGAGGGCAGAGAAAAATTGTACGTCCCAACAAAAATGTTTTTGACCAAGGGTGTCGGGCGCCACAAAGAGAAATTAACAAGCTTTGAAATGGCACTGCGCGACGCTGGAATCGCTCAATTTAATCTCGTCCGTGTTTCCAGCATTTTCCCACCTGGGTGTAAAATAATACCCAAAAACAAAGGACTTGAATATCTTAAACCGGGTCAAATAGTCCATGTCGTCATAAGTCAAGAATCAAGCAACGAGCCAAACAGGTTAATCGCTGCTTCCATAGGTGTTGCCATTCCAGCGGACTCAGAACAATTCGGCTATCTATCTGAACATCACGCTTTTGGTCAAACGGATGATAAAGCTGGTGAATATGCCGAAGACCTTGCTGCGACAATGCTCGCAACAACTCTGGGACTTGAATTTGACCCCAACACAAGTTGGGATGAAAGAGAACAAGTTTGGAAAATGAGCGGTAAAATTGTAAGAACCTTCAACATAACGCAATCTGCGATTGTAGATAAAACTGGATTGTGGACAACCGTTGTTGCTGCTGCTGTTTTAATTCCTTAAAAAGGTAAGAAGGAAAGGGCAGGCGGGGGGAACCTGCCCTGCGGGGGAACCCAGGGCGGGGGATACCCTGGGTGAGGGAAACTCTTTCGTTTTTCCACATTTTCCACTACAAATATAATACGAGTTTAGATAAAAGTCAAGTTAAAACAGCAATGTTAAGCGATATACAAAATTTTCTTGATGAACTCAAAATCAAAAACAATAGCCCTCAAACAATTGAAAGATACAAACAAACTCTCATAGAGTTCTATCAATTTCTGAAAAAGGATTCAAAAGAAATCTCACGCGACGACATCCACAATTATTTGATTTTTTTAAACGAGAAAGGACTGCAAAAATCAACCATCGCCCTCAAGCTCGCAATTTTAAAATCATTTTTCAAATTTTTACTTAAACAGAAGAGAATTAACATCAACCCAACGATTGGCTTCTCCGTCAAGAAGGAGAAAAAACTTCCCGTCTTTCTCAGCGAAGAGGAGATGAAAACGATACTTGAAAAAGCCCAGTCCATTGATAAAGCAATCCTTGAACTTTTATACGCAACCGGAATGAGAGTTAGCGAATTGTGTTCCCTAAACCTTGACGATATTAACTGGGAAAAAAGAATAATCAAGGTTCGGGGAAAAGGCGGAAAAGAACGGTTTGTGATTTTCAATGAATCGGCAGAAAAAGCTTTGAAAAGTTATTTGACACAGACAAACCGATCTCATCGCCCCGCGGATTCAGTTAATAAAATCGCTCTTTTTACGATAAACGGGAAAAGGATCACAAGAAATCAGGTGTATAAAATAGTCAGAAAATACCTAAAAACCGAGCGGAAAGGTCCCCATGTCTTAAGACATACATTTGCAACGCATTTGTTGAATCGTGGCGCAGACCTTGTAAGTGTGAAGGAACTGCTGGGTCACGCCGACATTAAGACAACGCAGAAGTACACTCATGTAACGATTGAACATCTAAAAAAGATTTATAAACAAACCCATCCAAGGGCATAAATTCCATTAATTTTAAAACCCTCACAAGTTCAATTCACACGCTTTTTAACTAATTTAACTATGCAAGTCCAAATCTTTTTCTCAAAAACCACTCAACCGACAGAAAAAATATCACCGCAAAAAGCGTTTCATATCTTGACCAAAGGATATACTCCCTCCTGTTCTCAACAATAGTTGCTTTAAATTCTTCTACGGAGCTGATAATTTTATCAAGTGAATCAACTTCATCGGGTAGGAGAAAAATTCCGTTTGTCTTTTGAGCAATTTCCCTGAGAAGTTTTGCATTCATATTCGTTACGGAAAATTCAATTTCGGACTCACCGACAGTGAAACGCCCTGAAAAAACTCTGAGCGTTTTCCCAGCTTTTGAGATACTTGCTGTATATTTATAATCCCCTTTCGTTAGAGATATTACACCAGAATATATACCCGAACCCATATGTTCAAGATTAAGCTCGCCCGCTGGAATCTCTTCGGAAACTTTTAAAATCTCAACTTTGATTTCAGCATCTTCAACCGGGCGATAATTTTCGTTATAAACTTGTGCTGTAAATTTAACTTCTTCATCTTCCGTGAAGAAATTTTTATCAACTTTGAACTTGATAAACTCTTCCTCGCTTGGAGCTATAAGCCAATTGACGGCGTTATTTACAAACCTCTCAAAGAACCCTTCAAATTCCTTATTCGTTGCAGTTAAAAGTTTCCATCGCCATATCCCGTAGCATAATAACGCAATTGATTTCCTTGCCCCGACACGATTCGCAACTATCAATGGTTCATTTGTCTCAACATTTTGATATTTCGCTTTCGCAAGCACGCTTGACCCAGGCACAGGTGTAAATGAACCACGAATCTTGAACACCGGAGGTAAGATATTCCAAATGTAATTCCCATCCCCAATGTCAGTAGCAGAATGATTTCTCCCCTCTTCGGTTATCGCTAAGCTCACAACATCCTCCGACGCCAATGCTGGATCAATTTGAATCATTGAAAATTTAAACGGTAAAACATCAAACCCGCGAAGTTTGTTGAAATCAACAGTTCGGCTAAGTATGAAAAGGAAAGGTTTATTTTGCGCTGAAATCAAATTTTTTAAGCGCATTAAAATTTCTTCATCGGTTGTTTTAACAGGGTAACCAACAAAAATAAACACATCGGCTGATTCAGCATTTTTGATATCAAAATTCCCCTCAATAAATTCCCTTCCTCTCTTTTCAGTGTATGAAATAACCTCATAATTTTTATTTTCAACGAGCGCTCTCTTTATGAATGCAAGGTCAGGCGATGGCGCACCACTTATAATTAAAACTTTATACCTCCCTTTCAAAACCTTAACATAAAATGATTTTTGATTGTTTTGATGCGTCACTTCCCCGGGAAGTTGCTGAACTTTGACTGTAAATTTTCTAACCCCTTCATCTTTCGGAACAAATTTAAAATTAACCGTATATTCATTTGTCCCGCTTGCTAATTTCACTTTCTCACTTCCAATTTCTTTACCTTCATCATAAAGTTTTACCGAAATCTCCTGCCCGGGTTCAAATCCAGATGCGCCAACTCTAACAACGAGTGGATTTTCACCACCAGCGAACACAACATCGTTAAAAAGAACATCGGTAATTTTTATATCTTTTTGAGCCGATGAATCCCCAATTCCAATTGTAAAAATTGGTATTTTAATCCTTTCAGCAAGGTAAGATGGATTTTCCCCAACATTGTAAGCCCCATCCGAAACGAGAACAATTCCCTTTATATTTTCCTTTAGAGCGATGCCCTTTATCTTTTTCAAAGCACTAGTTATATCTGTAGCGCCACCGGAGAAATCCAACGAATCAGGGGTAAAGTTTTCCTTTTCTTTTACATCGGTTGAAAATGTAAAAAATTTTTTCTCTCCGTTGATTTTAATTTCATTTAATTTTTCAGCGACTCTTTTTGCGATTTTCTTTCTGTCCCCGGTGCGGTCAACGATTTGCATACTTTTTGAATTATCAAGCAAAATCGCGAGAACGGGCGGTTTTTGTGACTTTGAAATCAGCGTCAGTATGGGTTCAGATAAAAACATAAACGCAAAGAATAAAGCACAAGCCCTTAAAATTAAAAGCAAATATATTCTTCCCTTGTCCCCGGGAAAAGTAATTCCATAATATGAGATGAAAGATGCGATGACACCAAACAAAACAGCGAGGACAAGTATTGTATAATTTGCGTTTAGAGAAACCAACACGAATCGTTTTTTTATTTGAATTTAAACCAAAGGGAGCAAAAACAAAAATTTCATTTCTCAAACAAAATTTTTAACTTTGTATGAAATTAAAAACAAAATCCACCTGGCAGATGCAGATTAAAGAGAGAAGACCCGAATGGTTAAGGATAAAACTTCAAGTAAATGAGTCCTTTATGAAGGTGCGAAACATCGTCTCTGATCATAAACTTCACACGGTTTGTGAAGAGGCGAGATGTCCGAATATGTCTGAATGCTGGTCAAGGGGAACAGCTACTTTCATGATACTTGGAGATATCTGCACGAGAAGTTGTGGCTTTTGCGCTGTCAAGACAGGCAAACCTGTTGGGCTTGACATTGACGAACCGCGAAGGGTCGCGCAAGCTGTTAAACTCATGGGAATAAAACACGCTGTGATAACATCTGTTAATAGAGACGATTTGAAAGATGGTGGTGCTGGAATTTTCGCAGAGACAATAAAAAAGATAAGAGAGATCGTCCCAGAATGCAGGGTTGAAGTGTTAATTCCCGATTTCAAGGGAGATGAAAAAGCACTTGACATAGTAATTGAAGCAAAGCCCGACATTTTGAACCATAATGTTGAAACCGTTCCGCGTCTTTATAAAATAGTCAGACCACAAGCAAAATACGAAAGAAGTTTGAAGGTTCTTGAATATTGCAAAAAACATGGTTTAGTCACAAAGACAGGGCTTATGCTTGGGATTGGCGAGAAAACAGAAGAAGTCATTGATGTTATGAAAGACCTTCGCTCAATTGATGTTGACATACTAACCCTTGGGCAATACCTCCAACCAACAAAGATGCATCTACCGGTTGATAGATTTGTCCAGCCAGAGGAATTTGAGATGCTTAAAAAAATTGGACTTGAAATGGGGTTCAAGTATGTTGAGTCGGGTCCGCTCGTCAGGAGTTCATATCATGCGGAATCACACATCGTCTGGTAAATTCTGATGTTTGACCAGATAAAGCAACTCGGGAAAGAAACAGCCATTTACGGATTAAGCACAATTATCGGGAGATTTTTAAACTTTATACTTGTCCCATTCTATACAAATGTCTTAAAGCCCGACCAATACGGAATCGTCACGACAATTTACGCATATATAGCTTTTCTTAACATCATTTATTCTTACGGGATGGAATCAGCATATATGCGATATGCTTCTTCACTTGAAATTGGGGATAAGAAAGAAAACTTCAGCACACCTTTTATCTCAATTTTTTTGACATCGCTTTTATTTTCTTCATTAATCCATCTCTCTTCAGAGAAAATAGCTGAGTTAATCAACATACCCTATGAATTTTCGGTTTGCATAAAATATTCCGCTTGGGTTTTATTTTTTGATGCGCTTTGTATAATACCTTTATCAGCATTACGGCTTGAAAGTAAGGCGTTAACCTTTTCAACTATAAAAATCATAAACATCGTCACAAATGTCGCTTTAAACATCATTTTGCTTTTAAAGTTCAAACTCGGGGTTTATGGAGTTTTCATAAGCGCTCTCGTTTCATCAGCTTTGACATTTTTCCTGGTTTCACCGATAATTTTAAAAAATTTCTCTTTCTCATTTTTGAAAAAATTATACATTGAACTTCTAAAATTCGGACTACCGTACATCCCCTCTGGTTTATCTGCGATTGTGATTCAAGTTATAGACCGACCGATTTTAAAAGCGCTTACGGATGACGCAACTGTCGGCGTCTATCAAGCGAACTATCGTCTTGGAATTTTTATGATGCTTTTCGTCTCAATGTTTGACTATGCTTGGCGTCCTTTTTTCCTCAAAAACGCAAATAACCCCAATGCGAAAAAACTATTTGCAAGGGTTATGACTTATTTCACATTGGCAGGTGCTTTTTTGTTTATCCTTGCCTCAATTTTAATTGAGGATTTCGTCAAATTGAAAATCTTTGGCAAATATATAATCCATCCGGATTATTGGTCAGGGCTTGGGATTGTTCCGATAGTTTTGCTTGGGTATTTGTTTAACGGAATTTATGTCAATTTAATAGCGGGAATTTACATTCAAAAAAAGACGAAGTACTTACCCTATATAACCGGAATCGGAGCCGTTGCAAACATAATTGGAAACTATGCGCTGATTCCAGTCCTTGGAATGTATGGTTCCGCCTGGGCAACATTGATAAGTTATCTCATCATGGCTATTTCTCTTTTCATAGTTGTCCAGAGGATTTATCCGATAAGATACGAATATGAACGCTTGGCAAAAATTGGAGTAGCAACTGCGGTGTCCTTCCTTTTGAGTTATATCACACCCTTAAAATTGACAATTTTGTTTTTGTTTTTTATCTTTCTCTTGAGCTTGAGGTTCTTGACAAAAGAGGAAACAAAGTTGATAAGGGAGTTTTTTAAAAATCAAAGCAAGGGGTTAGAGTGAGGATAGTTTATTTGGTATTGTTTTTAATTTCAGGATGTTATCTTTTGTCATCTTCATCACCTCAAAAGCAAATGATTGAAGGGAAAATTTACACAACCGGGAACGAGCCATTTGTTGAGCTTGCCATAGAAAGTAAGGATGGAAAAGTTTATTTGATTTCAAAAAATTCACCTGTTTATAAATCTTTGTGGGAAAATCAAGGTAGATATGTCCTGATTGAGGTTGAGCGAAAGGAGACAAAGGGAATGGAAAAGGGGAAATTCGTGGTAAAGAGTTTCAAAGTTTTAGAAAAATAAACAAACGGAGGGAGCGATGAAGGCAAAATTTATATTTTTCGTTTTATTCCTTTTGAACTTTTCACTTGCGCAAAACTTAAACAAGGGAAGCGGGATAAATAAAATTACGCTTGATAACGCCATAGACGATATAGGAACACCGATTTGTGGAACTGTATTTTTAAACGACGATATAGCGAAACAAGCGCTTGAAAACACCCGGATTCACAACCCTGAACTTTACGCTTTGATGTTGAAATCGTCGCTTGAAAAAAACATCCCCTCAAAGACAGCTGACACGGTCGGGACAAGAAGAAACTTTTATGTTTATAACCTTGTGACAGGACAATTTGATTACATCGTGGCGGAATTAAGAGCGATTGGTAATTTGACACAAGTTTGGGTAGATACGACGGAGCTTAACAACGGTCATGTCACCCAGGTTGAAGTGAACGCAATTTTAAACGCCCTTGAATATCAAACCCCACCTGCTTCCCGTGACCCGAGCAAAGGTATAGTTGCACTTGACCATCAATACTTTGGAAATCCACCGAACAAGGATGGTGACGGTAAAACTGATTTTCTCATCACTGACATAAAAGATGGATGGCAACCCGGCGGTAGCTATGTTGCTGGCTTTTTCTTCTCATGGGACCAAACTGATAATTCTGGAAGTAATAGAAGGGATATACTTTACATTGACTCGTATCCAGGGATTTACTACAACAATACTCGCAATCCGGAAAGACCTTTAAGCACGCTTGCCCATGAATATCAACATTTAATCCACTACAATTACGATAGAGATGAAGCAACTTTTATAAACGAAGGGCTTTCTGAAGTTGCAGAAGTGATTTGCGGTTATCCTTTGAGAAGTCCATCAACATATTTCAACAACCCCGATGTTCCACTTTTTGACTGGAATAACATAAGTGGAAATGTCCTCGCCGATTACGCCAGAGCAGCTTTATTTACACTTTACTACACCGAGCAACTCGGAGATGGCGTCTTGAAGCGGGTGGTACAAGAACCAGCAAATGGTGCTCAAGGATTGAACAATGTTTTATCAAGTATTGGGGCTGGGTATGACTTCACGCAACTTTTGACTAATTGGTTCATCGCAAATTATCTAAACGATAAAACCGTTGATAGCAAATACGGCTATACTTACCCAATTTCAGGGAAACCGAAAGAGGCGAATTTCCATACCGACCCAAATGTCAATGTAACAAATCAAAGCGTTTGGGGTTACGCTGTTGATTATATCGCGTTTGCGTACGGTGAATCATTGAAAGTAACTTTCACGGCGAGTTCCTCTCTTTTAAAGATAAAAGCGATAAAACTAGGTCAAAATGTGAAACAAATCGTTGATGTTCCGATTGGGACGCAATTCTCGGTCCCGGAATTTGGTTCAACTGTAACGATGGTTATCTTCGCCGTTATCAATACTGGTTCAACAAGCGCAACCTATTCATACAGTTCACAGGGGAGGCAAGTTGCTTTTTATGTTGAAACTGCTTATGATGACGGGACACCTGATAGATTCTCTGGGCAAGCTAACTTCCTCGGTTTTGGAAATAACAGAATCGGATATGGTTGGGCTGTGAAATTCGTCCCTGAAGTAAGCGTCAATCAACTTGTAAACGCCAAAATACTCGCTGCTTTTGCGCAAGAATTCTCCGGCTCAAATATCCCCGCAAACGCTCCGAAAGATTTTTACTTCCATGTTTGGTCTGACAACAATGGATTACCAGGGAATGACATAATTACGCCATTTATTTTTGCGACAAATAGACCAGGATATGATGGGCAATTTCTAACAATTGATTTAAGCCCATACGCTTCTCAATTGAAAAACCTTGGAACGATCTATATTGGCTTTACTGAAAATGACACCATTGGAACATATGTCGGGATGGACAGCACGACAAAAACAAACTATACTTACGCATTTTTCGGTCCGGATCACCCAACAAGACCGAATCAATGGGTTCCGATGGAAAATCTTCAATTAAGTGACGGTACTTCTTTACGCGGTTGGAATATGATGATGAGGGCAACATTTGCATACACAGACACGACGAGACCGACCCTTGTTGTTGGATTTTTCCAAAACCCAATTTTTAGCGAACGTCTTGATGTTTTTGTCGCAAGTCAATCAAAGCTAAACAAAAGCAATTTATCTGGAACATTAACGCAGAGTTCAAATGTAGTTAACTTAGTTTTCCAACCAGTTCCAAACTCAAATGATAAAGTTTTCGTTGACAACAATATAACTTTAAACTCAAGTGGAACGATTGAGATACGCGTAAGGGGTACGACAAAATATGGCTTCATTTATTCAGACACTGCTTATACATTCAATGTTCAATTCCTTCAATCGGTTTCGGGCGGATACATCGCTTCAACCGATGGAAAAATGGAAGTTCAATTCCCGCGCAATTCCCTTAAAGGCGATGCTTATATAATCGCATTTGCCGGAAATTCCGATGTCACCAACGCGGAAATTGATAAAATAAATTCAAAGTTAAGTCAAATCTACACCGTTAGCCCGATTGGATACGAATTGACAAATCCAGCGATTTTAAAAATTTATCTTGATCCGATGAAAATATCATCAATACCGATTGATGAATTGACGATCGCCTATTGGGATGGGACGAAATGGGTTGGTTTGAATTCAATTGTTTCATCCACAGGTGAATTCATAACGGCAGAAATTAACAAGCTCGGGCATTTCATAGTGACTCGCAAGAGCGAGGTCACCATGGTTGAAACGCCTAAGGTTGAGATACCGCAAAAATTTGAACTTTACCAAAACTATCCAAATCCGTTTAACCCTTCCACAAGTATTTCGTTTGATATAGCTGAAGATGTTTTCGTGACGCTAAAAATTTACAATATACTCGGTCAAGAGATCAGGACGCTTGTCAATGACTTTAAGCCAGCTGGAAGATATACTATTGTCTGGGACGGGAAGGATAACAACGGAAATGCAGTTGGTTCTGGAATTTATCTTTACAAGATCAACGCCGGTAAATTCACGAAGACAATGAAAATGGTTTTAGCAAAATAAAAATGGGAGAGTAAAATGAAAAAGTTTTTGGCAAGTTTAACATTAATCGTTTCAATTTTATCTTTCTTTGTCGGCTGTAAAAAGCAAACGACAGGACCAAGCGAGGTCATATATATGAGTGTATCTCCGAGCTCGCTTAACTTCGGCACAGTTCCAGTGACATACACAAAGGATATGACCATCAGCATAAAAAACGAACAACGATCAAGCGGTAGATTAAATGGCTCTATCAATGTCTCCGGGAGTGGTTTCAGCGTTCAAGGAACTTCACAATTTAACCTTGCCCCTGGTGAGTCAATTTCTGTTGTGATACGGTTTGCGCCTACATCTGGCACAAGCTATTCAGGAAAAGTAGTGATCACACACAATGCAACAAATTCTCAATCACCATATGAAGTTCAATTAAGTGGAAATGGTGATGAAGCGTTACTTAAAATCATAAATTTGATTCAATCGGGTTGGCAATTATTCACTGCGAGAAATTATGATGGGGCATTGGTAAAATTTGATTCCGCTGTAACGCTTGCAAGAACAAACACAATTTACGATTCGCTTCAAGCAAGCGCTGAATGCGGGCGAGGTTGGACAAGGGCATATAGGCGTGAATTTTCACTTGCAAAAAATGATCTGTTAAATTCACTCGCTCATCAATCTGTTTCACAAAGCGTGAAGTCAAATTCAAGAGCTGGGCTTTCGCTTGTCCACCACGCTTTAAATGAATTTCCATCAGCAATACAAAGAGCTCTTGAAGTTTTGAATGATAATCCAAATTATGTTTTTCAATACGACAATCGTGTCTATCATAAGAGATTACGGCTTGTCCTCGCACAGTCATATTACACGCTTGGGGATTTCCAAAACGCAGCTCTTCAACTTGACATAATTGACCCTGCCGGCGCACCTCATTCTTCTGATCCGATAACTCTCCTCAGGCAAATACAAGAGATGTGGAGCAGATTATAAAAACATCCCGCCCCCTCTCATAAACGAGGGGGCGTTTTTTTTGATTGATTTTTAATTTCGCCGTTGCTAAATTTTTTTGAGAAAACTTAAACGAGGAGATAAAAATGTGTCTCGGTATCCCGGGAAAGATAATTGAAATTTTTGACGAGAACGGGTTAAAAATGGGGAAAGTTGATTTCGGGGGAGTTGTCAAAACCGTCTGCCTT
>JAPYWO010000334.1 GCA_028276305.1 Candidatus Thermokryptus sp. | reverse complement strand
TAGGCAGTTCCAACCCATAAGTCACCACGATTGTCAAATCTTATGACCGTCGGATTTCCGTTCAAACCATGCGCTGTGGAGATATTAAACCATTTATCGTCGCTTTTATCCAGCAGAGTTCCGTTATCATCAAAAACCAAAATATATCCGTGTTCCGTTACAATCCATTTTTTGCCCTTTTCATCCAGCTCTATCTGTATGTTGTAAAAATCACTTGGCTTGAAGCCATTCCTGAAAGAAGCAAGCAAAGAGTCATTTCGCATCAGGTAAAGAATTATCAAATTCCTCGCCTTGTAATTTAAAATCCAGGTGTAATCGCCTTGTTCTGCGATGTCGGTTATGACAACGAAATTTGTATCTTCAACGACGCCCATAAAGCCATCTTGTTTTGAGAAAATTTTCAACGAGTCATTTTCATCAACTCTTATTAAACCGCCACCCCAAGTCCCAATCCAAATGTATTTTTTCCCAATTCTCACCCTGTAACAATCGTTTGACATATTCGGGAAAGTTTCCTTTGAGAAGTTCTTCCATTTTTTCCCATCAAATTTATAAAATCCCTTCCCCAAAAATTTTGATGACGCAACCCATAAATTGCCTTTGTTATCAACAGCCATGCTTGAAAATTGGCTTCCATTTGGACCTTCAGGATAGTGAAAGCTCCATTGTCCATTTTCAAGGATTCCAACGCCACTGGATCTGACACCGGCGATTATTTTACCGCGCCAGATGGAAACATCGTTGATTATATCTTTCGCTTCCGAAATAAAATTGACATTTCCATTTTTAAATGAGTAGATTGATTTCCCGCTTACGATTAAAATTGAATCACCGACATTTAGAATTTTATCAACGGGTGAGGAAAAAACTTTAACAAAATTTTCTCCTTGAAGGCGGAACATCCCATCTTGAGCCCCGGTGTAAATTTCACCTTTTAAAACGCTTATACTTTTAAATCCGCCAACTTTTCGCCAGACATTCCACCCCAAAGGTGAGACAAGCGCTGGGTTAAATCTATTTCCCTTTGCAATTCCTTCGGAAGTGGCAACATAGATTGTATCACCTACAATTTCAAGGTCAAAAACTTGAACTCTTTCAACATCGGGGAAAATTTTTCTGTAGGTGTCAATGAATTCTAATTTTGAAATGCGGTAAGTTAAAAGCCCAAAGTTCGTTCCTATGAATAATGTGTCTCCGTAAACTTTGAGGAAGTTTATCCCTTTGTCAGTTTCAGGTGAATTTACTATGTCAAAAACGCGGTTGATTTTATAGCTTTGACCTTGTTGGGTCAATATATCAATTACGCCGTTTTGAAAACCTACAAATATGTGGTTTTTATCGGTTGTAAGAACTCTCACATCAACATCAAAAAGACCATCAACTTTGAGGATTTTTTCAAATTGATTTGACTCCGGATAAAATATGAAAATTCCACCCTCAGTTCCAGCGAAGATTGCATTATCGGTTGGATTAATTTTTCTCACATTTTTCATATCGGTGTAGTTTTCCCATTTCCCGATTTGAGCAAATGATTGTGAGATTAGAAGCAGGGTTATAAGGACGGCTTTTTTCATAGGGTTATTTTTTGATTTGCTTTAGGAGGTTAGCCATTTCAATTGCGGTCAATGCAGCATCCCAGCCCTTGTTCCCGCTTTTTATCCCTGCTCTGTTAAGTGCTTGTTCTACATCATCTGTAGTTAAAATCCCAAATGCAATTGGAATCCCCGTCTCAAGTTGAACTTGTGCTATGCCTTTTGATACTTCGTTTGCGATGTAATCAAAGTGTGGGGTCTCACCTCGTATGACAGCACCGAGGCAGATTAAAGCGTCATATTTGCCTGTCAGGGCGATTTTTTTCGCAACGAGGGGTATTTCAAATGAACCAGGGCAGAAGAAAATGTCAATATCTTTTTCGTCTGCGTCATGCCTTTTAAGACAATCAAGTGCCCCATCAAGAAGTTTTGATGTGACAAGTTCATTAAATCTGCTTACGACAATCCCGAATTTTAACCCCTTTGCTATGAGCTTGCCTTCAAAGGTTGGCATTTGTTTTTTGACATTTATTTTAAATTCAATCTTTTTTTCATCGCTTCAACAAATTTGTATGGAACTGTATACTTCCCGAGGCAATGTTCATCGTGTCTTAACCCACCGTGAAAATCCGATCCACCACTTTCAAGCAGGAAGTATTCGTTCGCTATTGAACGATAATAATTTACAAGTTCATCGTTATGCGATGGATGAATCACTTCTATGCCGTCAATTCCGAGTTCTATCAATGTTGCAAGGTCAACCTCACTTATGTATTTCCCGGGATGAGCGATAAAGGATAAACCCCCAACATCTGAGATTAACCTTATCGCTTTCCTTGGGGAAAGGTCAATGTTTCTTTCATAAGCTGGGCAACCAACACCAAGATATTTGTTGAACGCCTCGTAAAAATCATTGACGAAACCGTATCTTACAAGAGCACTCGCTATATGAACCCTGCTTACAGAGGAATTTTTCGCGATCTCAATTACACTCTCAAACTCAAGCGGGATGTCAAGTGCGTTTAACTTCTCAACTATTCTTTTAGCCCTTTGGACTCTAAGTTCGCGGAAAACCCTTAAATGCGTTTGAAGGATTTCATCGTGCCAATCTATGAAGTAGCCAAGTATATGTATGTCCGTTCCGTTTATGCTTGAGCTTAATTCAATTCCAGGGATGACCTCAACCCCAAGTTCCTTTCCAACTTCAATTGCTTCATCAAGTCCTTCTGTTGTGTCGTGGTCGGCGATGCTTATTATATCCAAAC
>JAPYWO010000335.1 GCA_028276305.1 Candidatus Thermokryptus sp. | reverse complement strand
GCTAAATCAAATCCTGACGATGTTTATCCAAAGACGAACAAAATTTATCTTAACATAATCTGGCATCAACATCAACCTTCCTATATTGACCCTGAAAGAGATGAACTTCGTGGACCTTGGGTTAGGACTCACGGGACGAAAGATTATTACGATATGGCGAGCATACTTGAAAAATATCCCGATGTTCATGTTACTATAAATTTGACTTCGTCTTTGTTATTGCAAATTGAAGAATACTATGTGAAAAGGTTAAAACGTTATGTTGATTTGAAGAAGAATAGAGTTGATGCAAAGCGTTATTTCAAAGACGGTGTTAAGATAGACCCTTGGATTGATTTGATGTTGAAGAACTCGGAGGAGTTTACTGAGGTTGATTTCGGATATCTTTACAAGAATCCGTGGAATTGTTTTAGCGTAAGTGAAGTTGTTTTGGATAGATTTCCAGAATACAAAGCTCTAAAGGAAAAGAATCCGAATGAATACAGCATTTCAGATATCAGGAAGATAAAATTTTTCTTTTATCTTGCGAATTTTGACCCGGATTTTTTGAATGGGAAAATAAACTTGCCAAATGGATTAACAGTTGATTTAACCGATTTAATTGAGCGAAGGGAAGGGAAATACTATCTCAAAAGGGAAATCACCGAGGATGACTGTAATAGAATTGTTGCGGAAACATTTAAAGTGATGTCCTCAGTTATTCCGATACATAAAAAATTGATGTATGACCCGAAGACAAAGAAGGGGCAAATTGAAGTTATAACGACGCCTTTTTATCATCCGATTTTGCCGTTGATTTATGATTCTGATATAGCGCGAATTTCTCAACCGTTTGACAAGCTTCCGAAAAGGTTTAATTATCCAGAGGACGCTTATATGCAGGTGAAAAAATCGGTTGAATATTATCAAAAAATTTTCGGTAGAAAACCGCTCGGTATGTGGCCAGCAGAAGGTGCGGTGTCTGAACAAGTTATATCGGTTTTTGTAAAAAATGGAATAAAATGGATAGCCACGGATGAGAAAGTGCTTTCAAAGTCGGCGGGAGGGACTTTGCCTTTTTATTTTCCATATCGTGTTGATGAGGATACGATAAAGGGAAATAAAAATGAGAATGGTTCGCTTTTGATTGTTTTTAGAGATACGCATTTGTCCGACGCAATTGGATTCGTTTATCAAAATTACGACCCAGAAGTTGCTGCGGATGACTTTATACGTTATGTTTTAAGTTTCGCCCCGAAAGATTCAAGTGAAGAGAGATTGATCTCAGTTATTCTTGACGGTGAAAATGCCTGGGAGTGGTATAGGAAGGATGAAGATGGTAAGGGATTTTTAAACGCTCTTTACAGAAAGTTGAGCAAACTCTACAAGGATGGTCAAATTGTAACTGTGACGATGTCAGAGTGGATATATGGGAATCCAAAAAGAGGTATTAAACCACACTCAATAGTAGAGCATATTGAAATTGAACCGCTCTGGGCAGGTAGCTGGATTAATGCTAATTTTGATACTTGGATCGGTGAGGAAGAGGAAAATTTAGCTTGGGAGTATTTGCTTCATGTAAGGCAGGATATGGAAAAGTTGAAAGTTGAATTTCCAAGGGACTTTGAGTCCCCTAAACTTGGAACGAAGAGATATTACGAACTTAAGGCGTGGGAGTCAATTTTCTCTGCTGAGGGAAGCGACTGGTTTTGGTGGTACGGTGAGGATCAAACCGGTCTTGGTGGAGATGAGCCGTTTGATGAGGGATTTAGGACACATTTGATTAATGTTTATAAATTTCTTCAGAAGGCGGGTTATAAAGTTGAAATTCCTGAATTTCTTAACAATTCAATTCTCCGCTTGAAATGAGAGACCTTTTTGTTTTATGTCTTTCTTTATTGATGTTCATTGTGTCTTGTTCTGAGGATAAAAATGAGATAAGAATAGTTATTTGGCATCAGAAACCACCTGGCGAAAGGGAAGTCCTTGAAAGCGCAGTGAAAAAATATATGTTAGAACATCCAAATGTAAAGGTGATTGTTTTGTATAAAGAGACGGAAGAATTGAGATCGGCTTACATAATTTCAGCAGTAGCGGGAAAGGGTCCCGATATTATTTATGGTCCAAGCGACCAGATAGGTGTTTTTGAAGTTCTTGGGATAATAAAACCACTTGAGGAAATTTTTGATACAAGTTTCATATATCAATTTGACCCGAGAGGGTTGCTGTGGTATAAGGGACATTTGTATCAGATAGGGGATCAAATTGGCAATCACCTTTTTTTGCTTTACAACAAAAAACTTGTCAAAAAGCCACCTGAGACGATGAGCGAACTCATTAGTATTGGGAAAGAAATTACAAAAGATATTGATGGGGATGGTAAGATTGATCAGTATGGGCTTGTCTGGAATTACACCGAACCGTTTTTCTTTATCCCATTTTTAACTGGTTTTGGTGGTTGGGTGATGGATTCCGTTGGTAATCCAACTTTGAACACAGAAGCAACTGTTAAGGCGCTTAAATTCGTTCGGGATTTAAAAGATAAATATAAAATTGTCCCTCGTGAATGCGACTATAATACAGCTGATGCCCTTTTTAAGGAGGGAAGAGCTGGAATGTTGATAAATGGTCCTTGGTCTATCGGCGGTTATAAAAAAGCAGGGGTTGATTTTGGAATAACTAGGATACCAATGGTTGATGAAACGGGGCTTTGGTCATCACCTATGGTCGCGATAAAAGGTTATTCAATCAATGTCAATGTTGATGAAAGTAAAATGCCTTATGTGATTGAGCTTTTCAAGTATCTTGTCAGCCCGGG
>JAPYWO010000332.1 GCA_028276305.1 Candidatus Thermokryptus sp. | reverse complement strand
AAAAGAGGAACAAGCTACGGGATGTATCCAGTGACACCGGATAGGATTTTGATTTTTAAGGCGAACATTGAAAGAATTTGTAAAACGGAAAAAGAACTCCGCGAGAAAATACGCGAGGTTGTCCTTCACGAAATAGGGCATTACCTCGGCATGGATGAAGAACAGGTAAGAAAAGCGTTAAGAAAAAGATGGAGGAGTTAATTCAAAAATATGGGTATATCATCATCTTTTTGATAACGCTTTTTGAAGGTGAGTCAGTGCTTTTGATAGCTGGATTTATGGCTTATCAGGGTTTGCTTGACCTTGAGCTTTCAATGATTTCTGCGTTTATAGGGTCAACGCTTGCGGATCAGATAATTTTTCACTTAATGCGACGAAATAGCAATTTTATCTTGAAAAAGTTCAAAAAATTTGACAAATATCAGACGATAGCGAAGCATTATGTTGAGAAATACGGTAGCGCCGTTGTGCTTTTGGCAAGGTATCTTTATGGGATAAGAACTCCACTTGTGATGATGGTTGGGTTAAGTGGCATGAGTGTGGTTAAGTTCACGGTTTTGAATTTGATCGCAGCTGGGATTTGGGCTTTGAGCTTTGGTTATGCTGGATTTTATTTTGGACACGCAGCTGAGAGGTTTGTCGGTGATTTGAAAAGGTATCAGATTTACGGTTGGGTTTTGATCTTTTCAATTATTTTTGCGCTTTATGTTATAAGCAGGATAAGAATTCGCCAGATGAAAAAACTAACGGATTCAAAGCCATGAAAAAACAAACGCAATTTTCAATAGCGTATTACATAATCGCTGTGATAATTTTGATTTTGCTTCAGTATTTTATTTTTCACCCACCGTTGAAGGAAATTTCGTATAAGGAGTTCAAGGATAGAATTTCAAAGGGTGATGTTGAAGCGGTTCAAATCGGTAGCGAAAAGATAATTGTCACATTTAAAAAGGATATCGTTGATAGAGAAAAAATTCCAAAGGTGGTTGAAGTTGTTAAGTTGCCTGATGAGAATTTGATAAAGGAACTTCAAGAAAAAGGCATTGATTATCGCGGGGTTGTTGAAAGCAATTGGGGTAGGGATTTGCTTTTGAATTGGATTTTACCGATAGCTTTTTTTGTGATTTTGTGGGCGATTTTGATAAGGAGATTTTCGCCAACGCAAAATGTCATGACATTTGGAAAAAGCAAGGCGCGAATTTACGCAGCGGATGAGAAAAATAAAGTTACTTTTAACGATGTCGCAGGGCTTGATGAGGTAATTGAAGAGGTGAAGGAGATTGTTGATTTTTTGAAGAATCCGAAGAAATATCAGCGTCTTGGGGCAAAAATCCCAAAAGGTGTTCTTCTTGTTGGTCCGCCTGGGACTGGGAAAACACTTTTGGCAAGGGCGATAGCAGGTGAAGCTGGTGTTCCATTTTTCTATCTCAGTGGTTCTGATTTTGTAGAGATGTTCGTTGGTGTTGGAGCTGCAAGGGTTCGCGACCTATTCGCTCAGGCGAAGGAAAAAGCTCCTTGCATAATTTTCATTGATGAAATTGACGCAATAGGAAAAGCAAGGGCAAGAGGTGTTGTCTACGGAGGCGTTGACGAGAGGGAGAACACATTAAATCAATTGCTCGTTGAAATGGATGGTTTTGACTCAAGCATCGGGGTTATCATAATGGCTGCTACAAATAGACCCGATGTCCTTGACCCGGCTCTTTTGAGACCGGGGAGATTTGACAGGCAGATAGTTTTAAGCAGACCTGACCTTAAAGGAAGAGTCGCAATTTTTAAAGTACACGCAAGGAATTTGAAGCTTGCTGATGATGTTGATTTTGAAACACTTGCTGCACAAACACCCGGTTTCGCTGGGGCTGAAATTGCTAATGTTTGTAATGAGGCTGCTCTTTTAGCTGCGAGGAAAGGTAAGGACAAAGTTGAAATGTCTGACTTTCAAGAGGCGATTGAAAGAGTGATAGCTGGGCTTGAGAAAAGAAGCAAAGTGATAAGCGAGAGAGAAAAAAGAATCGTTGCTTATCACGAATCTGGACATGCAATTGTCGGGTACTACATACCCGGGGCTGATGTAGTTCAAAAGGTTTCAATCATTCCACGAAGCATCGGAGCACTTGGTTATACGCTCAGAACCCCAACGGAGGAAAGGTATCTATTGACGAAGGAGGAGCTTTACGGTAAAATCGCTGGAATTTTGGGAGGAAGAGCTGCTGAGGAAATTGTTTTTGGGCAAATATCAACGGGCGCGCATGATGACCTGAAGAAAGCCACTGAGATAGCGCGTCTTATGGTCACAACATATGGAATGAGTGAAAAACTCGGTCATGTGTCCCTTGCTGAAATTGAAGAAATGGACTTTTTGAACAAGGGACCTTTTTCTAAACCATACAGCGAGGAAACAGCAAGATTAATTGATGAGGAGGTTAAAAAGATCATTGATGAGAGTTATAAAAAGGCAATTCAGGTATTGACTGAACATAGAGACAAGCTTGATAAATTGGCGAATCGTCTTCTTGAGAAGGAGGTAATTGATAGAAAGGAATTGGAGGAAATTTTGGGTCAAAATTAATTTTAGGAGGCAGAGGATGAAATGTAAATTTGCGATTTTTTTATTTCTTTTTTATTTGCGCACCTTTTCAATGGACGATGGCTCCGGGGATACAAAGGTGAAATCAGCCCCGCTTCAATTTCAGGGAACTTTTGGATTTACATTGACATCTGGCAATTCCGACACGAGAATTTTAACCTTTGACTCAGATGTCAAGAAACAATTTGAAAGGTTCATTCATTATATTCGTCTGAA
>JAPYWO010000333.1 GCA_028276305.1 Candidatus Thermokryptus sp. | reverse complement strand
TTTCAGCGGTAAAAATTTCCGTTTGTGGCTCGGGGGCATGCAACAGCGACGGGCTATGTTCAGCGGTCGGGATTTTTTGCGATTGAGTATATTACTTTTCGGGGTGGGCAAAAAGGGAGCAACACGGAGCGGACGATAAGGAGCACTGATGTTGCGGACGAAGGTCGGGGACGGGTGGTGGGAAATTTTTTTCAGCGGTAAAAATTTCCGTTTGTGGTTCGGGGGCATCACGACGGCTCGGGGCTATGTTCAAGGGTCAAAATTTTTTGCGGATGAGTATATTACTTTTCAAGGCGGGTAGATGTGTCCGCGGAGCGTATGTAATGACTTATTGATTATGTGAGCGGGCAACGGGCGACCGACTTGTAGTGACTAAAACAGCGATTAATTGATTAATGGAGCCCGCTTGCCCGCGATGATTTACTGATAAGCGGAGCGGACGCAGGTTTGGGGGCGGGTGGTGGGAAAAATTATTTTTCAGAGGTAAGATTTCCGTTCAAGGTCCGGGAGTGAGAGGCGGTTCGGGGTTATGTTCAGCGGTTTGGATCTTTTGCGATTGATTATATTACTTTTCAGGCGGGCAAAAGGAGCGACGAGGAAGCGGACGATAAGGAGAACTGAAGTCGCGGAACTTGGTTGGGGGTGGGTGGTGGGAAGGTTTAAAAAATTTGTAGAGATGTTTTTATACCTGCGGGACCGAATCTGTTTTTAAGTGTTGTGATTGTTCTTTTTCCGTCTTTTTCAATGTTAAAGAAGAGGACGATGTCAACCATGTGTTGAAGCGTGAGAGGTCCGGCGACGGTTCTTTGTTTGTTTGCGTGTGCGATGATTATTTGAGTGATTGTGAATTCGTTTTTAAGTCGTAGGTGGTGGAGCATATTGAGGGTTTTGGTTATGTTTGAGGGGCTTCCAGGTGGAGAGAGGGAGCTACCTGATCTGACAGCGTTTATTGAATCAAGTATGATTAGAGATTCTGGGTTTGTTTCAAGAAAGGTTGTGATTCCGTCTTTTATTTTTTCTGTGAGTGTTTCACAGAGGATTTTGAAGTCGTCGTTGTAGATAAGTTCTGGGGTTACTCTTTGGGCTCTTTGTTTGATTAGTTCTGGGGGTTCTTCGGATGAGATGTAGAGTATTTTTATTTCTTCTCGTTTAAGGATTTCGTTTGCGATTTGTAGTGCGAGGGTTGATTTTCCAGCTCCAGGGAGACCAGCGATTACGGTTATAGTTCTTTCGGGTAGTCCAGAGGAAAGGTTTTCGTCAATTGGTGTTTTGAAGAATTTGAGTTCGGGTGTTTCAATTTCGTCAAGTGATAGGATTAGGATTGGATCTTTTACTTTTTCAAGTGTTAAGAATCCAGCACAGAAGAGGCATCTTGTTGTGAAGTTTGGTTGAATTCGTTTACAGCGTTGGCATTGAAAAGGCATTTATTGATTAAACTTTCTTTTTTCAAAAGTTAATAAAGTTTTTTGACTTTTTTACAGGGTGGGGTGGGGCGCCTGAACATTCAGGAGCAAGTTTACATAACTTGTCTTCCGTATCATTTAGGGAAGTGGTGGGGGAGTGAAAAAGAAGCCAGCTCCGGGGATCGTAGAGCTGGCTTAAAAAGTTGGGTCAACACAGAGCGTTGATAATTTAAGAATTTTTCGTTGAGTTGTCAAGTTTTTTCATTTTTCCTTTTTTTGCGGATCTTTCGCAATTTTCACATAAGCATTTATAAGACGCACAGATGGGACAATAAAGAAATTTCGTTCCGCATTTTATGCAAGTTGACTCTTTGTATTTGGTGTCGTAGTGATGGCAAATTTTATAAGACATTTTAAACCTCTCTGTTTAGTTTTTGAAAATATGTTTCAATTCTTTATGTGAGAAATTTCTCGTTTTGTTTTCCTCTATTTTTTCCGCTGGGGTCTGAATAAAAAGAAGTATCTAAAGATCCTGATTGTAAGATACGCAAGGAAGGAAAAGATTGAAAGCAAAATGTATGTTTCTCTGTTTTCAAGTCCGATTTGAAGGATCTTCACGATTGTGATTGAGCCGATAAGGAAGGCAAAGAAAGGTCCGAGGTTTAAGTATTCTCTTTCTTCTTGTTTTCTGAGTTCTCTTATGTCGTCGTCTTGGATGTGCTTTTTTGCGATCGCTTGTGAGAGAGTTGCTTTTATCAGGTTTGGGTTTCCCTTTGAGATGTGAAGCACTTCGTTTTTTAAAAATTCCCTTTTATCTCCTTTCAAGTGTGCGAGGTGCTTGTCAATTAGGTAGTTAATTAACTTGATTGCTGTTTCTTTTGGTAGTTCTTCAAGGTTGATTTTTTCAAACATTGCGTATATGTGTTTTAGGCGTTTGTCGTTTTTGAGTTCGCTTGTTGTAGCAATGATTGTAGAAGCTTGGGCGAGGTCAAGGATAAATTCTGCAAGTTGTGCGCTTGCGAGGTCAAGGTCGTCAATGAAGATGATATAGTCCTTTGATTTGATTGATTTGATTATTACTCCCTGCGCTGATTTTGTTTTTATTGATATTGAGCCGTCGGGGGCGATTTCAACGGCGTTTTCGGGGTCTTCAAGGTCACGGTTTGAGTAGAGGGTTTGGATTATTTCTGTGAAAAGGGTTGATTTTGTTTTCGTTAAGTCAATTTTGAGTGTTTTTATTTTTCTTTCCCAAGCTTGGCGCAGGCGTTGGGAGATTCTGACATCGTTAAACTCTTTTTCAAGGACTGTGGGGCTGAATTCAATTTTGTGAGTTGTTCCGCTGATAATGTTGATTGCTTGTTCAAGAAGGGATGTTTTCCCTATTCCCTTTTTTCCTATGA
>JAPYWO010000005.1 GCA_028276305.1 Candidatus Thermokryptus sp. | reverse complement strand
CACAAGCCCTATGCCCGGATGTAAATTTTACCTCACGCTGTGATAACTCTTTTAAGTTCGCCATTTTTGAAAAACTTTAATTTTTAACTAACCTTTTCACCTTCTCAAAATAATCCTCCTCACCACGAACACCGATAAATCTCGGCGACTTTGGAACTTCCCCGGAAATCCTCACTTTATCAAGCTCAATGAAAATCCTCTCAATATCGCCCGGTCTTATATCCCTGCCCCCAAGCCCATAGATATAATTGACGACCGGGAGTTCAGAAAACTTCGTCCCTTGTAAAACCGATTTAACATCAAGACAAACCGGACCATAAGGAGCCCCAAACGCTATCGCCCTATCCATCACACCGATAACTGATGCGTTAGAAAGATACTCAATTACTTCATCCCTTGGGAAAGGTCTATACAGCCGAATTTTTAAAGCTCCAACCCTCATACCTTTTAACCTCAAATTATCAACGACATCTTTTATCGTCCCAGCAGTTGAACCAAGCGATATCAAAACCACATCAGCATCGTCAATCTCATAGGGCTCAACATATTGATACCTTCGCCCACTTATTTTATAAAACTCCTCGTCAACCTCTTTTATAAACCTGTAAGCATTTTCCATCGCTTCCGCTTGAGCCCTTTTATGCTCAAAATAATAATCCTGGAGGTCAAGCGGTCCAAATGTCACAGGGTTCTCAACATCAAGAAGTTTATACCTTGGATTATATTCACCGATGAAATTTCTAACTACCTCATCATCAAGAACCTCAACTCTCTCCATAGTGTGGCTTATGATGAAACCATCCATCGTCACCATAACAGGAAGAAGTACCTCTGGATGTTCCGCGACTCTGACTGCGATTATCGTGTTGTCATATGCTTCCTGGGCGTTCTCCGAAAAAATTTGAATCCAACCTGAATCGCGCGCCCCCATTGTATCGGAATGATCACCGTGTATATTTATTGGAGCGCTCAAAGCCCTATTTACGACAGCCATAACTATCGGTAACCTCAAACCAGCTGCGATGTAAAGAATCTCCCACATTAAAGCAAGACCCTGTGAACTTGTAGCAGTCATAGCCCTAACACCAGCTGCGCTTGCTCCAACTGTTGCGCTCAAAGCGCTATGTTCTGACTCAACTAAAACCATCTCCGTATCAACAAGTCCATCTGCAACAAATTCCGCAAACTTGTGCATCAACTCCGTCTGTGGAGTTATCGGATAAGCTGCGACAACATCCGGATTTATCTGCCTCATCGCTTCCGCAACCGCTTCATTTCCAGTTAAAGCCATAACTTTCATTTTTCCATCCCTCCAAATTTTTTTACTATTGATGCTCAAGAACCATGCTTATCGCCTTGGCTTTGTCAGGACACACCTCTGCACAAATTCCACACCCCTTGCAATGATCATAATCAAATCCAACCATCTTCCCATCATTCACCAGTATTGAATTGTCAGGGCAATATATCCAGCAAATCAAACAATCATTGCACTTTGACCTATCAAGCACTGGTTTAAATGTCCTCCACGAGCCAGTTTTATACTTAACAGCCGAACCCGGCTCAATGATGAGTCCACCAACTGGAAGCTCATACCATTTTTTTAACTCACTCATTCTTCCTTTACCTCCTCAAATGCTTTTTTTATCGCTTGAATATTTCCCTCAATGATCTTTTGACTATACCTTCTACTAAATTTCTTAGCAATGTTCTTCAAAAGGGTATCAAGATCAAGCACACCTGTAACCCTTATCAAAGCCCCAAGCATAACTGTATTCGGTATCGGTTTCCCTATTGTTTCAAGTGCTATTTTTGTGGCGTTTACCGTATAAATCTTCCCTCTCTTTATCCCGAACTTTTCACGGACTTGTTTTGGAGTAAGTTCGGTGTTAATTATCAAAACGCCATCATCTGGCATCCCTTCCGTTACATCAATCGTCTCAAGAAGTGTTTGATCAAGCACCACAACAACCTGCGGATTTTCAATACCGCTGTGAATTCTAATCGGCTTATCGTCAATCCTTGTAAATCCCTTAACAGGTGCTCCCATTCTCTCAGGTCCATACTCGGGGAAACCCTGTGCGTATTTCCCTTCCTCAATTGATGTCTCCGCAAAAAGAAGCGAGGCGGTCTTAACGCCCTGACCTCCGCGACCATGCCATCTTATCTCAATCATCTCAAAAATGACTTTATTTTTGGAGCAACGCAAATTTTCTTCTTGAAAACCTTAAAAAAACCGTGCCAAATCAAAAAAATTGTAGATCAATGAATTTCAAAAAGGAGTTTGTTTAAATTTGACACAAAAAAATGAAATAGTCGCAAAGTGGAACAATTATTGCTGGAGGGAACGCAAAAGCTCAATATACTTCTTTATCAACGCCTCATAATCCCTGTGATAACCTTCGCGAATCGCCTTTAAAAGCTCCTGGAAAATTTTATCCCTATCTTCTTGAAGGTTAATCTCGGGAGGACTTTCTCTGACTATGTCTTGCCCCGGGCGGGACTCTCTACGCTTTTCAAAATCCCGCTCGTGAATTGAGCGTTGCGCATCAAGAAGACGCGATAAAATCCTATCCTGCTTCCTTATCGTCTCCTCAGTTAAATTATTTGATTCAAGATCGCTCACAACTTCCTTCATCTCCTCGGCGATTTTATTTAAGTCACCAAGTATTTTACCCCTGTTTCCGGAAATTTCCGCTTCCTTCATAAGTTCCTGGAGCGATTTCCTTATCAATTCTTGTTGAGCAGCTAACCTCGCCATCTCAGCTTGTTGTTGAAGCGAGAGTTTTTGAAGGAGTTCTTGGGTTGCTTGATTTAGCCCGAGCTGTTGCATTGCAAGTTGATTCAACTGCTGAAGTAAAAATTGCAAGCCCCCACCAGCACCACCTTGCATAAGCGCTTGCATTGCATTACCAAGCTGTATCACGGCTCTATTAAGCGAACTCATCGCCTCTGTCTGGAATCTCAAAGCGCTTGAATTATCCCGCGCTGAAAGTGACTCAATCGCTCTGTTCATGTTCATCAATGCCGAACCTATTTCCCTGCCCATATCAGGGGTGATTGCGAATGTCTTTTGCGAAAGTTCAATTAATGAATTAGCAACGGAATTCAAACCTGAGAGTAAATCCATCTGCTGGCGCGCAAGGTCCTGCAACTTTGACGAACCTTGAGAAGAACTCATCGTCTCCCTTTTGACATCTTCCTGCCCCTTTGAAAGGTTCAAGAGATCACGCTGAACCTTTTGCATCTGCGAAATTATCTGACGCTGTTGATTCTGCATAAGCTGTTGCTGAAGCGACTGGATATCGCTTTGCATCTGCATTAAACTTTGAGAAAATTCAAACTGCATCTGCATCGCCTTCCTTAAATCGCCTGCAACCAACCTCTCCCCAATTTTTTCCGGCATCTGCTCAACTTTTTTATCTCTTAACTCATTCAAAATCTTTTCAAGTGAATCAATCGGCATCTCTTCGGGAAATTCCTTCATCCTCTCCTTCAAATCTTCAAGCGACTTTTCAATTTGTTTGATTTCTTCGCTTAAACTTTTCTGCTCATCACTTAACTCCCTAAGTTTACCCTTATCCTCGGGATTAACCTGCGCTGTCCGCTTTCTCAAATCCTCTTGCCTTCCAACTGCTTGCTCAACTTGCTTCAAAATCTCATTCAACTTCTGCTCAACTTGAATTCTCTTCAAAAGATTCAAAGTTCTCTCAATGCTTTTTCTGAAATTTTCCTCCGAAAATTGAAATTTCTCAAGCGCCTGCCTCAACATATCAGGGTCAATATTTTGCAACGCTTGTTCAAACCTTTTCAACAACTCCTTTAATTCGGGAATATCAAGCTGGCTGAGCAATTTCTGAAGTTCAAGATATTTCTCAAGCGTCTCCGGAGAAAGAAGACGATTCTCTTCCATCTTTTGAACAAGTTCCTGAAGCTTTTGCCCCGTTTCCTTTATCTTATTCCTCAGTTCATCATACTGCTTCGCTATGTTTTGTATCTTCTGTTGTCTCTGCCAATCCACCTTGAAGTTTCCTTTCTTCACTTCCTTATTGATTTCGTCCATTTCCTTTCTCAACTTCTTCGCCATCTCAAAAATATCGCTCATCTCCTGATAAATCTCGCCTTGCATTTGCTCAACCTGAGCTAAAATCTCATGTAGAGATGGAAATCTAACGGTGTAAATCTCCGTCCTTGCGGATTTAGGACCGCTGACGACATCATTATCAAAAACTTCAAGATAATAACTCACGACATCATCCGGGGATAAATCAAGTTCGGATAAATCCCAAACATAAATGACTTCCTGCTCTTTTAACTTCTTGTCAATCGAAATCTCAACATAACTAAATTCTTCTCTCGGTCTAACATATCTTGAAAAGCTCAACCTATAAGCGAGGCGTAACTTCGTAAATCCGAAATCATCCGTAATTTTTGCATTTACAACCAAGTTCATATCCCGACCGATGTCAATGCTTTTACCCGGCTTCAAAATTTCAACCCTGGGATATTCATCTGGTATGACATTTATCCTATACTGAACCGGTTGCTCGCTTCTCAAGCCATCTTTACTTAAAAGCTCTATGTGATAATTTGCATTCCTCATCAATTTGACCTTACCTTTAGCCCTCTCTCCCGAAATTTCAAGGTTGACGGGTGAAAACTCATCAAAAACGATTTTCGCCGAATCAAGCTCTTTATTCGCCAAAATCTCAAAGTTCGCCACGGTACCGGCTATCGCTGTTATATCCCCAGCGTTATCATCAAGATATTGCGGTTCAAACCCGGTATATTCGGGATAAACAAGTTTAACCTTCAATAATTTGACAATGGGTCTGTCAATGACATCTATCCTGAACTTTTCACTTTTCACATCTTTAAACTTTACAAAATACTCAAGCGAACTCCTTAGATTGAAAAACTCATCTTCAAACTTCCCATCGTTTTTCTTGACTTTTCTAACTTCAAACTCCTTTAAACCCGCTTGAGACATCCAAATTTCAACTTCGCTTGGTTCAACGATCCCCTGCCTTTGCGGTCTGATATAAACCTTGATCTTAACACTTGAACCCTTCGCAACAATTGTATCGCCAGGTTCAACCTTTATAATGTAATCAGATGGCTTGATGAATTTATAGTTGTAGTTCAGAATCCTGATATATGAACTTCTTAAACTCGGGGACAAAAACAAAGCGATGGCAAAAATCATCAAAAAAGAAAACAGCACGCTGATATTTTTCCTTGAAGCGGATGAATCAACCTTATCCCAATCGTATTTCAAAACTTCACTCCCAAGCTGAACAAATGCCGACTCAATCAATTCCTCAGAATAATAAGCGGAACGATTAAATCCTTGCTCGTAAATTTGCAACGCATCAAAAAGTTTATCCCCGATCTGGGGATATTTCTTTCCGACCTCATCAGCGAGCTCAAAATAAGACCTTGACCTTATCATCCCCAAAAACTTCAAAAGAGCTGGCAGAACATAAATTAAAAAGCTCAAAAGGGAAATACCCACAACCCCAAAGAAAATTTTCGCCCTGGTTGAAGATGGGAAATAAAATTCCATTTCCAGTATCCCAACGAAAGCAAAAATGAAAATAACAAACAACGCCCATCTTGAAAAACGAATCTTGAAGTTCTCAAAGTTAAGTCCCTTTCTCAAGCGTTTCAGTTTATTCTCTATCTGTAAGTAAATTTCCCTCACATTAAAGCCAATTTTAATTTGTTAAAGCCCAAACGACTATATTCGTCCCAAACCTTAACGCCTCTTGCCTTTTTTCCTCTGGGTCGTGATGAACCTCAGGGTCAGCCCAACCATCGCTTGGATTTGATTCATAAGTGTAAAGCAAAACTAATCTACCGTTGTGAAAAATGCCAAACGCCTGGGGTGGTTTGTTGTCGTGTTCGTGTGTTTTCGGCACGCCATTAGGAAAATTGAACCAACAATGAAAAAGTCCATACGAAAAAGGTAACTCAACTAACTCCTTATCTGGGAAAACTTTCTTTATCTCCCTCCTGAAAAATTTGTCCATCCCGTAATCATCGTCAGCGTAAAGAAATCCTCCATTTTCAAGATACAACCTCAAGCGCTTCGCTTCATCCTCATTAAAAGTTATGCCCCCGTGACCAGTCATAAAGAGAAATGGATATGAAAAGATATTATCGCTACCGATATCAACAAACTCATAAACTGGATTAACATCAATGTTCGTGTTCTCTTTTATAAACTTCAAAAGATTAACCTCTGCTGACGGGTCATTATACCAGTCCCCGCCACCGCGATATTTCAAACGCCCGATTTTAAACGAACTCTTCAACTGATACGCTTCCTGTGCCCCTGTGTAATGATTCAACTCAACAAGGGTGAGGAAAAACGCGATTAAAAAAACCGCAAATATATTTAAAAACTTATTTTTCACCGCACAAATAGAACTTTAATTTTCTCAGAGATAATTTAGAAAACTCCCGCTCAATAATCAAACAAAAAAGCCCCGACGATATGCCGGGGCTTTGAAGTTAAAGTTTAAAATCTCCTATTTTATCAAAAGCATTTTCCTAACGGAAATGAAATCGCTCCCACCTACAACAGGTTTAGCAACCATCCGATAGAAATAAACACCGCTTGCATACCCACTCATATCAACAACAACTTTATATCTCCCCGCATCCTTTACCTCTTCAAGGACCGTCTTCAACTTGCGCCCCAAAACATCATAGATAGATATCTCAACGCTTGACTTAACCGGTAGCTCAAAACTTATCGTCGTTGCTGGATTAAACGGATTTGGATAATTTTGCGAAAGCGAAAACTCCCTTGGCAAAACATTTCCATCTTTTTCAACCCCTGTAACTGTGTAAGGAATCCAACCGACAATCATTGGCTCAAAGGTGGACAAAGTTGTAAAGAAATATATTCTTTTATCTAAATCATTGGCAACAGCACTGATGATAATACCGCTTCTAAACTTAAGGACATTTGAGAGGTCATACTCAACCCTTGCGGTGAAATTATCCGAAGATTTCCAATGGTAAAGTTTTGACTCATAAACACCAAGCAAATGAATTTGCCAATTTTCATCCCTTACAAAAGTAAAAGAAGGATAAACAATAGGCGAACCCGACTGGAAGGTAAACAAAATTTTGTTCGGGAAACGATAAATCAAAGCTGAATCCCGATTGAATTTATACAAATATACTGAATAACCTGAACCTGACCACCATGGGGAGCTCACTATATACAAATTACCGTTTGCATCAACCTCAGCTTTATCAAAGTCAGAAAAATCCCTTGAAGAACGCTTGAAACCAGATACATAATCGCCATAATAGTAAAAATAACGATTTATATTTAGATCCTGACCCCAAATATAAACAAGTCCATTTCTTGACACCCTAATCCGAGCATACCTTAAAATCCTTGTTGTGTCAACAGGTATTGGGGTTTTAAAACTTCCACCTTCGTTATTTGTATAGAACACCATTGATCTACCACCTTTATAGGTAGCATAAACCACATGTACATTCCCATTCTCATCAACAACAAAGTCAGTGTAATAATCAAACCAAAGCACATTCGTTGTATCTGTTGATACAAGCGTTGTATCCCACTGCCCAGGCGATGTCTCCTTAACGAGAAACATACGCCCCAAGTGGTATGTGGCTGGACGAAGCGAATCAATCGTCAAAACCAAAAAATACATCCTCTTGTCCTTATCAAATTTATATTGGAAATCCGAGAAAGCATATCCGGGTATCTTTCCTACAGGAATTGGTGATATCATCTTCTCCTTTATATCATTTGTCAAGGAATAATTCATAATGAAACTATTCCCTGTGCTCCTCAACTTGTAAAGGTAAATATAAGCAGTTCTTGTGCTATCAAAGCCGATGCTTTCCCAATCATTCCAGAGATAAACTTGACCAGAATTATCAATATACCAGTTAGTACTTAACCCAAACCTCAGACGATTAATCTCATCTGTACTGGTTCCAGCAAGTACCTCATATCTATAATTCCCAGATTCCTGATGCAATAAAACTTTCCCTGGAACACCTCGCAATTTATTACCAACTTGATAAAGTTGCCAACCATTAAAAGTAATCGTCGCCTTATTCAAATTAAATGCACTTACAGATAAGTAAGGTATATAATGGTACCAATCAATCAATTCACTTTTGAATTGCCAATGTATAGTTGAATCGTAAGAAATCACATAGCTATATGTAGGCACTTTACCTTCTTCGTTCGCTGGTCTATTTGCAGGTGTATAAACCTGGTATATGTATTGTTTTGCATTAATCCCAACTAAATGCAGATTCCCCTCTCTATCTTCTTCAGCTGAAACAATCCCTCCATCAAATCGCGGGAAAGGCGACCATACATTAAACCATCTTATAAGCCATGCATTAGCTCCATCGTTCAAGTCAGCTATGTAATATGGAAGGGGAGCGGGTTCTATCCGCTCACCCACTATATTAACACGAACAATTTCTGCACTATTAATCATTTCGGCTCTTCCACCCGGTCTAATCCTGTAAATTGCAAAAGTATAAGCAACGGTATCAATTGACAAATCACTACTTGCCCCAATTCTATACCAACCGTAAGTCATCAAAAATAGATTTTTGTTAATAGAAAGATTCCAAGGATACACACCCGATTTATGCGTATTAGGAGGAGTCAAATCACCTAAATAAATCGTGTCAATTGTCGCTCTGATGCTGTTAGCTGATGGATTAACCAACTGAACCCAAATTAAAGAGTCAGGGTAACGAGTATACGAGGAATAAGGGAACCAAATAGCAACATTTGCAACAATTTTATCATCCGTGGTTCTTAACACTCTTATATAATCATGATTTGGGTCAGGAGGATTAAAAGGACCTAAACTCACTGCGTTAAAAACAACCGCACTGTCCATCTCAGAGTTTAGATAGAAGGGCGCTGGATTATTGTAACCGTCGCGAAATCCTTCGTAAATAACCCCTGCGATATGAACTACACCAGAAGTGTCTATGTCAAAATCCCAATTTACATATTGAACGTTATACACATTTGGTACTTTCCCAATAAATATAGGGCTTTTAAATCGTCCGTTCTCGCTCCTAAATAAATAGAAATTACCACCCGAACTTGATGACAATCCAACAGCCCACGGATTCCCGTAGCGGTCGTATTTTACTTTAAGCCCTCCCAACGGAAAAACATCAAAAAGATTAAATTGCTGAGAAAAGGCAATGCCAAAAGACAAGATGAAAATCAAAATTAAATTCACCATCTTCATACCTGAATTCTCCTTCTTTGTTTGGTGTTTAACTTTTGATTTAAATTTAAAAAATTTCATCAAAGACACAATTTGACCTAAATCACATTCTGGAACACTCCAATTAAATCACCTGTTTTGAATAATAAAAACTCAAAGACAAGTGAGAAAGCCGAATCGCCTTATAAATGAAAAAAGCCCTTACCTTTTGCAACACGCATACAATCCCGTTGATTGGTATCCTTGGTGCGATGAGGCATTTGAAAGGGCAAAAATTGAAGATAAACCGATATTCCTCTCAATTGGATATTCAACCTGCCATTGGTGTCATGTGATGGAAAAAGAATCCTTTGAAGATGAAGAGGTTGCAAAAATTTTGAATGAAAATTTCATCCCGATAAAAGTTGACCGTGAAGAGCGCCCAGATATTGACACTGTTTATATGACGATTTGCCAAGCGATGACAGGTCATGGGGGATGGCCACTTACGATAATAATGACTCCCGATAAAAAACCATTTTTCGCCGGGACCTATATCCCAAAGCATTCAAGATATGGTCGGATCGGACTAATTGAACTGCTTCAAAAAGTCGTTGAAATTTGGAAGGAAAATAAAGGCAAAGTCATATCCCTCGCAGAACAAATAACAAGTGAGATTAAAGAGGCGCTTGAAAAAGTTGAAAAGGGAAATATCATTGACGAGACGATTTTTACGCTTGCATATAAAGAACTTGAAGAGAATTTTGACCCTGAATATGGTGGATTTGGAGAGGCACCGAAATTCCCAACCCCGCATAATCTGATGTTTCTTTTAAGATATTGGAAAAGAACCGGAAATGCGAGAGCAATTGATATGGTTGAACAAACATTGAAAGGAATGTGGCTTGGTGGAATCTATGATCAAATCGGTTTTGGTTTCCATAGATATTCAACGGATAGAAAATGGCTCGTCCCACACTTTGAAAAAATGCTCTACGATCAAGCTCTTATTTCTTTGGCTTGCATTGAGACATACCAAGCAACAGGAAAAGAAAAGCACGCTGTTTTATGCTCTGAAGTTTTTTCCTATGTGATTGATAATTTAACAAATACAGATGGTGGTTTTTTCTCAGCCGAAGACGCCGATAGCGAAGGGGAAGAAGGTAAATTTTACCTCTGGGAATACAGTGAACTTGAAAAAATTCTAAACCAAAGCGAGTTAAATTTTGTAATTGAAAACTTCAACATCAGAAAAGATGGAAATTACATTGACGAGTTAAAGCGTTCAAGAACTGGCAAAAATATATTCCACCTTTCATCTGAACTTGAAGGTGAAAAAAGGAAAATATGGGAAAGTATCAGATTAAAACTTCTTAAACATAGAAACAATAGAATCCGCCCGCTAAAGGACGATAAAATTCTCACCGATTGGAACGGTTTGACCATATCTTCGCTCGCAAAGGGTTATTTGACATTTGGAGTAGAGGATTACATCAAAATCGCTGAAAAGAGCGCAAATTTCATATTGAAAAATATGCTCACAAACGATGGGAAACTACTTCACAGGTTCAGAGATGGCGAAGCGAAAATCAATGGTCACTTAGATGATTACGCTTTCTTAGCGTGGGGGTTGATTGAACTTTATGAAGCGACATTTAAAACAAATTATCTTAAAAAAGCGATTGAACTAACAAATAAAATGATTGAACTTTTCTGGGATGAAAACAATGGCGGTTTCTTCTTAAGTGAAAATGAAGATGTGCTCTTTAAACAAAAAGAAATTTACGATGGAGCCATACCCTCAGGCAATTCTGTTGCTTTGCTCGTCCTCATCAAACTTTCAAAAATCACAGGGCGAAGCGATCTAAACGAACTTACATTTAAACTCGTGGAAACATTCTCAGGCACAGTGAGCAAACACCCCTCAGCTTACACTTTTTTCCTTTCAGCTTTTGATTTTCTGATCGGTCCGTCTTTTGAAATTATAATTGTTGGTAAATCAAGCGACGATATCTCAAAAATCCAGAAACTCTTGAATTCAAAGTTCATCCCAAATAAAATTTTACTTTACAAACCGACGGATCGTGAAGACGAGATAAATTTAATCGCTCCATTTTTGACACACTACAAAGAAATTGACGGAAAGACGACAATTTACATCTGCACAAATTACGAATGTAAACAGCCAGTCACAAGCGTTGAAGAGATGATGCGTTTAATAGATGAACTCATATCTTGATAAAAATCCTTTTCTTGTAAAGTATCCACATCAAGAAATACATTAACAAGACATGCGCAATCGCATAGCCAAGCGAGCCGTTCATCGGTCCAAGCCAAGAGGCGAAGAAATTCTCATAAATGTAATTTTTCACCGTCGTTTTAGTTCCGTCGGGTAGGGAAATTTTAAAATATATGCTTAACCTCCCAATTATCCCTGATAAAACAAACACAGTAATGGCGTTCATCCCGTAGACGATAAAAGGATAAGCCCACCTTCTATAACCTTTCACATCAATGAAATAGTAACAAAAGCCAAGAACTATCAAAGCGAAACCAGCTGTAAAAACCGAATATGAACTTGTCCATAAGTTTTTGTTTATTGGGAGCCAAGCGTTCCAAACAGCACCGATGAAAAGTCCAAGATTTCCCATGATGAAAAGCCAAAGCGTCTTTTCAACCTCGCTTCTCTTGCTCCTCAACCAATGCCCGGTTAAAACACCGAAAAGTGTTGTTGATATAGCTGGGATTGTGCTTACAATTCCTTCCGGGTCCCAGGTTTTAGTTGCGCTCCACATATGCCCTTTCAAAATAAGCGAATCAACATACGCTGCAAAATTTCTCCCTTTCTCATACAATCCAGCGCCTATCCCGGGAACCGGGACAAATTCCATAAGCCCCCAATAGATAAAAAGAAGCGCAAATGACCAAAACGCTTGCCATCTTACGCTTGATGTCAAATATATAACCGAAGCGAAGAAATAACATATCGCTATCCTTTGTAAAACGCCCATTATCCTTATCGTTGAAAAATTGAACTCAGGAAAACCATTTAAAAAGAGACCGAGAGCGAAAAGAATTATCGTTCTTCTTACAACTTTTCCGAACAATTTAACCTTTGAATACCCGAGTTCAACTCGCCTTGAAAAAGAAAACACTATCGCAACCCCGACGATGAAAAGGAAAAATGGGAAAATTAAATCAGTGAATGTCCAACCATGCCAGTCCGCATGCCTTAACTGCGGATAAACATAAGACCAACTGCCCGGATTATTAACGAGTATCATCCCTGCTATCGTTGCTCCTCTAAAAACATCAAGCGATGTTAATCTCGTTTCTTTCAATACCTCGCTCATAAAACTATTCCTTTTTTATTTTACAATTTTAACCTTGACCTCTAAATCTTTCCTGATCTCCCCGAGCGAATTTAAAACTTTACACGCCGAAAGATGTGAATCAATCACATCAACAACTTCAACATCTGCAACTTTTTTATCCGAATCATACACATAAGCCCTTACACCCGACACAATACCATCCCCACTGCCAAGATTTATATAAACAAGATTTTGTCTCCCGATGTGAAGAACCTTGCCTTTAATTTCAACGACTTCCAACTCCGTCACACCTTTTGTCTCACCTAAACCCTCAACCGTTTCGCTGAACGCCTCTGGGATATAACTTTTTAACCGCATGGCGAACTCAATCCCTGATTTATTCATCGCCTTACCGATTATCGTTTGATTGAACTCTTTGCTCCCAAACTTCAATAAATCAAGCGAGTAAAATTGCGTAAATTTTTCCGTTGGTTTCCCAAGCAAAGTCAGACCAAGCCCTTGTTCCTTAACTTGCCCGGAAATTCCAAAAATCACTATCCTATCGCCCGAAAGAGCGTCATAAACCTCAACCTCAACTTCAATCTCGGCATTATATGATTCATAACCCGCCATCTCTGGAAAACCCGTTGCGAAACG
>JAPYWO010000331.1 GCA_028276305.1 Candidatus Thermokryptus sp. | reverse complement strand
CTTGCTGACCTTCAAATGGGGTTGATTGATGGTTATATGGGTTTGACTATGGCAACAGAGCTTTCGGATGTTTTATTTGGAACACCCAAACCGATTCGCAGTTATGCAAACCTTGCAACGATTAAACCTGAATATGTCAATATAGCTGTTCACGGTCATAACCCGCTTTTGTCTGAAAAAATTGTTGAATGGGCTGACAAGCTAAATGATAAAGCAAAATCACTTGGTGCAAAAGGGATAAACATTGTTGGAATTTGTTGCACAGGGAATGAAGTTTTAATGAGACATGGAATTCCACTTGCTGGGAATGAATTTCAAGCAGAGCTTGCGATTGTGACCGGAGCTCTTGATGCAATGGTTGTTGATTATCAATGTGTCTGGCCAATACTTGCTGATGTTGCATCTTGTTATCACACAAAGCTTATCACAACGATTCCTTTCGTGAAAATTCCCGGGGCGATGCATTTTGAGTACTCCCCTGAAAAAGCTGATGAAGTTGCAAAACAAGTAATTGAAACCGCCCTTGAAGCTTACACGCACAGAGACCCAAGCAGAGTTTACATTCCCGACACCGTTGAGGAAATAATCGCTGGGTTTTCAGTTGAAGCTTTGATTGATGTCCTTAAGAAAGTTAACCCTGATGACCCACTGAAACCATTGATTGATAACATAGTAAATGGAAACATCTTCGGTGTCGTTGCAATTGTAGGTTGTCCAAATCCGAAAACTAGACGGCTTGCTTTTACCGAGAGAATGATCAAAGGATTGATCAAAAATAATGTTCTCGTCATAGTTACAGGATGTATTGCTCACATAGCTGGACAAACTGGTTTTTTGAACCCAAATAAAGTTGATTCATTTGAAGTTGGAGAGGGATTGAAACAGGTTTTGAAGGCGCTTGGTGGCGTTGCTGGTCTAAATAGCTTGCCCGTTGCAATTCACATGGGTTCATGCGTTGATAATTCAAGGATCGGTGTTTTGCTCAAGGCATTGTCCGAACGACTTGGATTGAAGGTTTCCGATTTGCCAGTTGTTGCCTCAGCCCCGGAGTTGATATCCGAAAAGGCAATTTCAATTGGGACCTGGGCACTTGCTCTTGGTGTCACTGTTCATGTTTGCCCGCCTCCGAGAATCCTTGGCGGTCCAAAGGTAAAGGAAGTTCTGACCAAGGAATTGAAATCAATCACAGGTGGAGAAGCGTATGTTGAATGCGACCCAGAACTTGCGGTGAAGGGAATACTTGACAGGATTCGTCAAAAGAGAATCGCCTTGAATTTACCAGTGCCAGAAACGATCGCAGTTTAGCGCAATTTTGAAAACATATGCCCGGTTTTATTATGCCATTTACAACAGCTGAGGAGAAAGAAAGAGATAGGATTATATCTGAAGTTCTCTCTGAGATTTCAAGTGTTGAGAAAAAAGTTGAATTTGGGAAAAGAATAGTTGTCACTGGCAAGGGTGGGGTTGGTAAGACGGTAATCTCAGCAGTGCTTGCGCATTTGTTTGCTGAGTCGGGTTTAAAAGTTTTGGCTGTTGATGAGGACCCGCAGATGAATTTACCCTTTGCTCTTGGAATTCCTTTGGAGAAAGCAAGTGAAATTGTACCGTTGAATAAACAACTTGACTATATTGAGGAGAAGACAGGTGCAAGACCTGGAACGGGTTGGGGGCTGTTTTTCAGATTAAATCCCGATGTTAGCGATGTCGTTGATAGGTTTGGCATAAAGATTAAAGAAAATCTGAACCTTCTTGTAATGGGAACTTTACAACAACCAGGGATCGGATGTGCGTGTCCTGAAAATGATTTGCTTCAAGCAGTTGTAAATTACATCAACTTGCGCAAAGGTGAAGTAATAATTATGGATACAGAAGCTGGGCTTGAACATTTCGGGAGAGCAATAGCTAAAGGATTTCATCATGCTGTGATCGTCTCTGAACCAACATTTAACTCCATTTTCGTATTGAACCAAGCTGTGAAATTGGCGAAAAACTTGGGAATTCCAAATCTTCACTTGGTTTTTAACAAGGTCAGAGATGAAAAAAACAGGATAAGGGAGATTTTATCTGAGCTTGATAGTGAAATTTTGAGCTTGCCGATTTATTTCTTGCCATGGGATGAAGGTGTTTATAAAAACGAGCCATTTGTTGAGCCGTCGATAAAAGCCGGTTCCCCGTTTGTTTCAGCGATAGCGCAACTTTACGAAGACCTTAAAAATTAATCGGTGAAATTTTTGTGAAAATTTTGATAATTGGAAATAGCGTTGCAGGTGTTTCCGCAATTCGCGAAATAAGAAAATGGGACAACGAAAGTTCAATAACTGTAATTTCAAAAGAAGCACTTGACCCGGGGATGCCTTATTATTCCCCGGTCGTCTTACCTTATTATATTGAAGGGACCTTGTCAAAGGAGAATTTATTTTCAATCCGGGCTGACTTTTACAGGTTTATGAATGTTAACTTGAAACTTGGTGAGCGGGCTGTGGGGATTGACGCTAAAAATAAAATTTTAAAAACCGACAAAGGTGAATATGAATATGACAAGCTTCTCATAGCAAGTGGTGCTTCGCCAAGGTTGCTTGATATCCCAGGGGTTGGAAATAAAAGGGTTTATGTTTTAAGAACTTATGAAGACGCCGAGAAGATCAAAAATGACGATTCAAAGGACTTAGTGATAATAGGTGGCGGTCCCGTTGGAGTTGAATCGGCGCTTGCCCTTTTAAGGTTTAAAAAGAAGATAACAATAATTGAAATTGCACCTTACATTTTAAGCACCGTCTTCAGCAGACAAATTTCGGAGATGATAGAAAAACAG
>JAPYWO010000330.1 GCA_028276305.1 Candidatus Thermokryptus sp. | reverse complement strand
AAGAAATGAACATGGGCATCCCAGACCTCAAATTTTTGTCCCGACATCGCCAACCTCAAAAAGTTTTGTAAGTTTCAACTTAAAAATACCAAAATTGATGTTACTTTTCAAGCGAGCGAAATTTGATTTTTTTGATCGGAATTTGTAAATAATCTAAAAAAGCGATCCAAAAATGAAAATCCGCCTGCAAATACTTCTCCTGCTTGTCCCAATTTTCGCATTTTCACAACCATCCGTCAAGTTAAATCAAACCGTGCTTGAAATAATTCAAAAAATATCTGCCGACAGCATAAAAAGAAACATTGAGAAACTTGTTAGTTTTCACACCAGGCATTCACTTTCTGATACAAGTCATCCATCAATTGGTATAGGTTCAGCGAGACGATGGCTTAAATCAGAGCTTGAAAGATATAGCAGACAGTCAGGTGGAAGGTTGAAAGTTGAATTTGACGAATTTATAGCACCACAAGGACCAAGAGTTCCAAGACCAACGAAAATGGTAAATGTCATAGGGACTTTGCCTGGCAAAATTCACAAAGATAAAGTTTACATTGTAAGTGCTCACTATGATTCAAGGGCTGGCGATGCACTTGATTCAACTGGGTTTGCGCCTGGGGCAAACGATGATGGAAGTGGAACAGCAGCGGTTCTTGAACTTGCGAGAGTTTTAAGTAAATATGAGTTTGACTGTACGATTATGTTTGTTCTGTTCGCTGGTGAAGAACAAGGATTACTTGGGAGTAGACATCTGGCAAAGAAGTTAAAGGACTCCGGGACGGTCGTCCTTGGCGTTTTAAACAACGACATAATAGGAAACACAGTCGGTGGCAATGGCATAAACGATAACACACAAGTTAGAATTTTCTCCGAAGGTTTACCACTTTCAAGAGATGAAAATATGTTGAGGTTAATTGCAAGTGTTGGACTTGAAAATGATTCCCCATCAAGACAACTTGCAAGATATATAAAAGATGTCGGTGAAAGATACTTGCCAAATTTCAAAGTTAATCTCATCTTCAGACGCGATAGATTTCTGCGCGGTGGGGACCACACTCCGTTCAATGAGCAAGGTTTCCCAGCCGTTAGAATAAGTGAAATGAACGAAAACTACAATCATCAACATCAGGATGTGAGGACTGAAAGTGGCGTTAAGTATGGTGACCTTCCTGAATTTGTTGATTTTGAATACTGTGCGAATGTGACCCGTTTAAATGCTATTGCTCTTTATCATCTCGCAAATGCTCCGCTCCCACCCAAAAATCCAGTTATAAAAGTCAGTCAGCTTGAGTATGATACAACTTTAAAATGGGATATGAATTCTGAAACAGACCTCGCTGGCTACAACATTTGTATAAGGGAGACAAGTTCGCCTTTTTGGGAGAAAAAAATTTTCGTTGGTAAGGTAAGTGAGTTTACATTGAAGAACATCTCAAAGGATAACTTTATCTTTGGGATACAATCGGTTGACATTGACGGGAATGAAAGCCCCGTTGTAATACCATTACCAAGCGGTCGTTAAAAAACGGGCGGTGTGAAAATTAGAAGAACTTCGGAAAGGCACTCTGAGCGGTTCGTTATCCTGAGGTTTTGCTCATAAAAAGAATTTAAAACGAAGCTCTTCCCCTGCGAAACGATCAATTTATCGCTTGAATGTTCAATCAAAATCTCCCCCGACTGAACATGACCGTAAAGCTTAAAGTCAAATCTAAACTCATCGTTAAAAGAAGAGTTGGGCTTCAAATATAACTTTACAACCTCAATCCCCCTTGCGGAATTCGTCGGTATTAAAATTTCAACCCCAACAGTTCTATCTTCGTTGTAAAGTTTGAAAGGTGTTTCGTATACCCTGCTTGAATTATCATCCGTGCTTTGGTCAAAAATCTTTGCAAAAAAACTTGAAAGTGTTTCGCTGAACCCATTCAACAAAATTCGTCTTAAAACTTTGTAATTTAATTCCCTTTTACCATTTTCAATCTGTGAGATGTAAGATACGGAAAAACCGACTGCTTCTGCTATCTCAGTTATTTTCTTATCCGTTGATAACCTTAATAATTTCAGCTGTTCAGCGATGAATCTTGTATCCGCCTCAACCTGTTTCAACACCTTTATACCTCACAGAGATGATTTTGTAATGTGTAAGTCCCCAATAAATTTCCCTTACAGAAACTTTTATTATCGCTTCAACTGGTATAGCGATCAACATCCCAAACAAACCGAACAACTCACCGAAGATTAAGAGGACGAAAACAACCTCAACCGGGTGCATGCCAACCGAATGCGAATAAACAAGAGGTTGAACGACAAGGTCATCTATAAGATGAACTATGATGAACATTATGATCAACGGCAAAATCATCCTTCCGTCGCCGAATTGAACGACGGAGATCAAAAGGGCAGGCACAGCGCCAACAAATGCTCCTATATACGGGACAAAGCTTGCAACCCCGGCGACAAGACCTATAACGAAGGCGAAATTTATCCCCAAAATCCAGGAACCAATCGCTGACATAACTCCCAAAGCGGTCGCCTCAAGAACAAGACCGCGAATATATCCAGTAACTTGTGCTTCAATTTTGTCAAGGACATTTAATCCCATTTCAAAATATCTATTCGGTATCGCCCTTATCAACTTCTTTTTAAATTTCTCACCGTCTTTCAAGATGAAAAATGCAACGAAAGGCGCAAGCAGAAGTTCAACCGCCATTGTGATCGCAGATGTCAAAGCAGAAGCAGCTTTAATTGAATACTCGGCAATTAGAGCCTGTGCTTTATGTTCAAGGTCAAGCCCCTTTAAAACAGGAAATTTATCCTTCA
>JAPYWO010000328.1 GCA_028276305.1 Candidatus Thermokryptus sp. | reverse complement strand
CCAAGCGTTAACTCATCAACGATGGTGTCAATTTTGCAAACCCTTATATAAGGTGGAAGGTCATCAACTTTTATTTCATCATCGGTTGATAAAACAACAAGTCGTTCAATCAAATTCTCAAGCTCCCTTACATTTCCAGGCCACGAATACTTCATCAAACAGGACAACGCCTCACGAGAAATCCTGATATTTGGTCTTCCTGCTTCACTGCCATATTTCTTCAGAAAATGCTCAACAAGAAGTGGGATATCTTCCGTTCTCTCCCTTAATTCAGGTAAATAAATCGGTATAACATTGAGCCGATAGAACAAATCCTCCCTGAAATTTCCTTCCTTGACCGCTTTTTCAAGGTCTTTATGCGTCGCTGCGATGATCCTCACATCAATTTTTTTCGGTTTGTCGCTTCCGACAGCTCTTATTTCTTTATCTTCAATTACACGCAGAAGTTTTGCCTGCATAGCAAGGGACATATCCCCAACCTCGTCAAGGAAAATAGTTCCACCGTTTGCTTCCTCAAATAAACCCTTTCTGCTGGCAACCGCACCTGTAAAAGCGCCTTTTTCATGACCAAAAAGTTCCGACTCAAGCAAACTCTCAGGAATAGCGCTACAATTCACAGCTATAAATGGCTTATCCTTTCTGGGACTATTATAATGGATTGCCCTTGCAACAAGTTCTTTCCCTGTTCCACTCTTACCGTAAATTATAACATTGCTGTTCGTATTTGCAACCTGTTTTATAAGTTGGAAAACCTTCTGCATCTGTGGGCTTTTACCAATTATGTTCCCAAAAGAATATCTTTGCTGAACCTCTCTACGCAAAAATTCAACTTCCTTCTTCAAATGAATCCTCTCAGAAGCACGCTCAATTATCAAAGCAAACTCCTCCATATTGAACGGCTTGACAATATAATCATACGCTCCAAGTTTCATTGACTCAACAGCGGAACTTACAGTTGCAAACGCAGTTATCATTATCACGATGACATCAGGCGAAAGCGATTTGATTTGCTTCAAAATTTCAAGCCCATTTATCTCAGGCATATTTATATCGGTCACGACTATATCAAAACCATCGCTTTGGAATTTCTCAATCGCTTCCCTTGGCTTTGACGATGTTTCAACAACAAATCCACGCTTTGTTAAAACCTTTTTCAAAAGTTCAAGCATTTTTACATCATCGTCAATGATAAGTATCTTAACCTCGTTAGATATCTGACTCTGCTGGGTCATCTCTTCCATCGCCATTAGTTGTCAATGATGGGAACTTCAATGTAAATGTGGTGCCTTTGCCTGGCGTACTTTCAACTTCAATTTTGCCATTATGCTCATCCATTATCCTCTTGCTGACTGCAAGCCCAAGCCCTGTCCCTTTTCCTGCCTCTTTTGTCGTGAAAAACGGCTCAAAAATCCTGTTGAGATTTTCGGGCGCAATTCCAATACCGTTATCCTTAAACTTTACATTCACATAACCATCCTTAGAAAATGTCTCTATCTCAATAACCCCGTTTTCATTTATAGCCTGGATTGCGTTGACAATTATGTTCAAAAAGACCTGATGTATTTGAGAACAATCTGCATATATGTAAGGTATATTTTCGCTAAATTTCAAATTCAACTTTATCCTTGACTTTTCAAATTGATGTTTCAAAAGTTCTACGACATGGGCTATTTCTTTGTTGACATTCACTTTTGTATAATTTGGTTTGCGTGGGCGTGCAAATTCAAGGAGTTGTTTTATAAGATTCGCTATCCTTTCCGCTTGCGAAATTATCGTTTCAAGTTCCTCCCTGTAAGGATTGTCTTCCCCCATCTCCATGATCAAATACTCCGCATTACCTGAGATGACATTTAAAGGTGTCCCAATCTCATGAGCTATGCCAGATGCAATTTGACCGATCAAAGCGAGTTTATCCGAATGCTGAATCTGTTTTTCAAGTTCTTTAACTTTGGTAATATCTTTAACTATTGCGATGCTTCCAAGGATTTCACCGCTTTCATCTTTTATCAAGCTTCGCGATAAATTCACTATTATTCTCCTTCCATCCTTCGTAACCCTTTCCGTCTCGTAATTTTCAATGTAGCCCTTTCTTAAAGTTTCTTGAAAAAGCCACTCAAGTTCCCCTTTCTTTTTAAGTTCTTCGGGAATTATCGGGTCCACAGTTTTACCGAGCATTTCATCGGCGCTATAGCCGAAAATTCTTTCGGCGCCTTTGTTCCAGAAAAAAATTTTGTAATCGTTATCAAGCGCTATAACAGCATCTGAATAATTTTGAATTATTGAATGCAAAACCCTTTCATGAACAGAACGCCCTTTCTTTGCAAGTTCAATAATGCGATTCACATACTTTACGAAAATACCGTGAATTTTTTCAATATCTTCCTTTTTAAGATGGGTGAAATTTTCGGAAAGTTCCTCCTTCAATGATTTATCTATCTCGTCTAAAATTTCATCAAGTTTGTTTAAAATTCTGCGCTCCATGATGGAAAAGTTTTGATTTTTCAGGTTAAAGTTACAAATAAGCGCCTTAAAAATCAATTTTGAAATCCCGCAAACTTGATAATTTGAAAACAACTGATTATATTTTTGAAGAGTTTGAATTTAAAACAAACAAAAAGGACAAACACATGGCGGAAACACTTGACGCCCTCGGAATGATTGAGACAAAGGGTTTAGTCGGAGCAATTGAAGCAGCCGATGCGATGTGCAAAGCTGCAAAAGTTACGCTCATCGGGAAAGAAGTAATTGGGGGTGGATATGTAACCGTAATGGTCCGCGGTGATGTCGGAGCAGTAAAAGCAGCAGTTGACGCCGGAGCAGCTG
>JAPYWO010000329.1 GCA_028276305.1 Candidatus Thermokryptus sp. | reverse complement strand
CCCTCTTTCCCCATGATATATAAAACTATTGCTGGGTCAATATCACCCGAGCGCGTTCCCATTAACAACCCCTCAAGCGGTGTGAATCCCATTGTAGTGTCTACAGAAACGCCGTACTTAACAGCTGCCATACTGCAACCATTTCCAAGGTGCACAGTTATTATCCTTAACTTTTCAATCTGAACACCGAGTATTTCACTTGCTCTTTTTGAAACATAACGATGTGAAGTTCCATGAAAGCCATACCTTCTTATCTTGTATTTTTTGTAAAGTTCATAAGGTAAACCGTAAATAAACGCATATTCTGGCATCTTCTGATGGAACGCGGTATCAAAAACAGCTACCTGTGGGGTGTCAGGGAGCAACCTTTTACAAGCCATTATCCCACGCAAGTTGTGTGGATTATGAAGAGGTGCAAGTTCAATGTTTTCTCTTATCCTTTCAATGACTTCATCAGTTATTAAAACAGAACCGGAGAATGTCTCGCCACCATGGACGACCCTATGCCCAACCGCTTCAATTTCGGATTTATCTTTTATCACCCCGTGATTTTTGCTCAAAAGAATCGCAACCACATACTCAATTGCAATGTTATGGTCAAGTATTTCAGCGCTAAATTTAACAGTATCGCCATCAATTCTAACATGGGAAAGAACAGCATCGTCCATGCCAATTCTCTCAACTTGACCCTTCGCAAGGACCTGGTGAGTTGTCGTTTCAATAAATTGATACTTAATTGAAGAACTTCCCGAATTTAAAACAAGAACCTTCATCTATTCCTCCAAGTTGCTTTTTGTATGACATAAAATCTATCCTTTACAAACAAATCTTTATACAATTCCTCTGTTAAGGTACCTTTGGGGTAATTTGTCTTCTCTTGAATTGCCACCAATTCTATGGCAACCAATAGAAATTCAACGCTAAGCTCGCCAAATTTATCAAGTTTCCTAAACTTATCAACATGCTCAGGTTTGAAAAATTGCAATGAGGGTGGGAAAGTATTTGCAGGTTTGATATTTCTTAACATTTCTAAAATATGTTCTTTGAGTCCCAAGGTCAAATCTTTATCAAAATAATATTTGACATATAACTCAACAATGAAGTGGATATGTTTAGGTGTCCTTTCTCGCCTTGTTCCTTTCCTTCTAAACTTAACAATAAAATCAAATTCTGATTGTTCTTTCTTGCCGGGATAAACTAAAATCTCAAAATTGTCCTGTGTTGTGTAAATGAGATCGTCTTCTAAGCTTCTTTTAAATTTCAAAGTGATAAAAAAACTTTTAAGATAGTAATATATTGCGATGGTTTTGTAAAAAAACTTTTTAATCATACTACTTCAAAAACTAAAATATATTTGTGTACAATTTCCAATTCATTCTTGAATTCTTCTTTCCTGAACATTTGTGGTGCTACTATTATTATTTCTTTCAAAGCAAGATTTTTGTACCTTTTTGTAGCAATATTTTTAGCAATTGAACATACATATCCTCCCACGCGTTTGTCTTCTGTAAACACAAAAATATAATTCCCTGGGTCTAAATCTATGTCATTCAATACTTCTCCATCCTCTTCACTTAATACGCTAAACAAGTTTTCCCCGTGCTTAAATAATTTTACATTGTATCTTGCAGCAAGATTTGAAAACAGTTTCCTATAAATTTCATTTTCAGAAAATAGCCAAACCGTGGCAGTTTCAAGTTCTCCAAGTTTTTCTATTTCAACTGGAACTTCAAGCCTAAACTTTGATTTTTCCACTTTTTGGCAATTTAAACTTTCATCTTTCTTTTCAAATATAGGTAGATATTCATGTTTTAGCAAAAGGAAATTATTTTTTATACTTCTCTCATACCAAAATCCAGTGGTTTTACAATTATGTTGAATTTTTATAACAAGCTCTTTTAATTTAAAACCAACCTCAAGAAATATGTTTATAACCTCAAATCCTAATGGGACGACTTTTTTATTTTTTCTCGTATCTCCGATCAAAATCGCACACTTCCCTCCCTGTTTCAAAACACGATAACACTCTCTTGCCACCTTTTTCATTTCTTCAACATACTCTGAAATTTTTAAGTTTGAAAGATCTCCTTCAATTTTCAAGCTATAATTTATTATCCCTGCATATGGAGGGTGAGTGCAAATAAGATCTATACTCTCATCATTTATATTTTTAAGGTTTCTAGCATCACCTATTTGAACTATGGGTTCATAAATTTCATAAAGAAATGACCTTGGGATGTAAAAATTTAAATTTTTTAAAGTTAATTCAACTGCTTTCGGATTTATATCATAAGCTATGCACCTTCGTCCAAGAAGCTTTGCTTCAATAGCAGTAGTCCCACCCCCAACAAATTGATCCAAGACAACATCACCGGGCTTTGAATATCTCAAAATGACATTTCTTGGAATATATGGAGACCAGTTACCTCTATAATTTCCGCTATGTGTTGCCCATGAACCTCGTCCTTTAAAACTCCAAACTGTTGTATTTTCCAATTTAAAATCTTTTGGTTCTAAAGATTTTATTTTTCTCTGCCTAAAATCAGAAATGTTTATGCCATAATGTTTTATCATGATTTCCTCTATCTTCCTAAGCGTAACTCCGAAAGTTTTACCTATTTCTTCATCAGAAATTCCTTTCTTTTTCGCGTCAATTATTTTCAATTCTAATTCTTTATTGCTCATTTTTTACCTCAAATTTTACTTTTCCACTATTTTTCTCCCATATTCATCATACTTGAAAAAGCCCTCGCCTGTCTTTTTCCCAAGTTTTCCTTCCCTGACAAGTTTCCTCAAAATCGGACAAGGTCTATACTTCTCACC
>JAPYWO010000327.1 GCA_028276305.1 Candidatus Thermokryptus sp. | reverse complement strand
AGAAATTTTCAATCATAATAAATAAATTTCCAGTTGTAATACTCGCACCAAAAAGCAAAGAGATCGTCCTCGGTTCCCCGGATGATAGAAGGAAATTTTTTGACCTGACCATTGCACAATCAAATCCCGCATATGTTGACGAACTCATTGAACATAAAAAGATTTTAAGGCAAAGGAATAAAATTTTAAATGCTATTTCAACTGGAGAAATTAAATTTGAACAGGGGCTTGATCTACTTGAGGTGTGGGATGAGAGTTTCATCAACCAATGTGCGAGGATAACATTCAGACGATTAAAATTTCTTAGCGAATTCATCTCTTTTTTCAAAGAGGCGCATTCAAAATTTGAACCAAATGAAAATCCCGATATTGAATATACGACTCAGGTTGATGTAAATTTTAACGATAATTTTGATGCGATAAAAGAGAAGTTCAAAAACACACTTAACAAATTAAAGCAAGACGAGATAAGGCGAGGGATGACATTGGTTGGTCCGCAAAGGGATGAGTTCTTTTTTAAAATAAATGGTCATGAGTTAAGAAGATTTGCATCGCAGGGACAGGCGAAGTCATTTCTAATTTCACTTGTGATAGCCAAATTTTTTTACTTGAAGGAGAAAAAGTTTGAAACGCCAATATTAATCCTTGATGATGTCTTTGGGGAATTTGATGTTGAGAGAGCCCAGAAGTTAATTTCAATGGTCGGAGACATTGGGCAATCGTTTTTAACTGCAACCGATTTAAATTTTGTACCGATGATAGCAGAGGGAATTAAGGTTAAAAAATTCATAGTAAAGTCAGGGACAGTTCAAGATGCGTAAAAAAAGACCGACATTGATTGCAGAGGCGTTGAATAGGATTTTAAAAGAGCTTGGAATTGAGCATAAGGTTAAAGAGGAGATGGCTTTAAGTTGTTGGAGTGAAATTGTCGGTCCTTACATCGCTCGTGTCTCCTTTGCGGAAAGAGTTGAAAATGGTGTTCTTTATGTCAAAGTTGAAAATCCGGCTTGGAAACACCATCTTTTTATGCTTAGGAGAGAGATCATCAAGAAGATAAACGATCATCTCAAATTTGACGCTATAAAAGAAATTGTTTTCATTGATATCGGTCAAAATTTTAAAAACAAAGTTTGAAAGAGAAAGAAATGCCAAAGACGAAGGCGAAGGGCAAAAAAGAAAAAATAAAACCAAAGGATGATTCAATGAAATTGAAGGATGAAAACAGGAAACCTTCAAATGGAGATGGCAGTGAATACACAGCTGAAGCGATACATGTTTTAAAAGGTCTTGAAGCAGTAAGAAAAAGACCAGCGATGTATATAGGAGATGTTGGCGTGAGAGGATTACATCACCTCGTTTACGAGGTTGTTGATAACAGCATTGATGAAGCACTTGCTGGTTTCTGTAAAAACATTGAAGTTGTCATAAATAAAGATGGCTCGGTTAGCGTAACCGACGACGGGCGCGGAATCCCAGTCGATATTCACCCTGAGGAGAAGAAATCGGCGCTTGAAGTTGTGATGACGGTCTTGCACGCTGGTGGGAAATTTGATAAAAGGGTTTATAAGGTCTCGGGTGGACTGCACGGCGTTGGCGTGTCAGTTGTAAACGCTCTCTCGGAATGGCTTGTAGCTGAGGTATATAGAGATGGGAAAATTTACAGACAAAAATATGAACGCGGTGTCCCAGTTACACCAGTTGAGGTGGTCGGGACAACGAATAAAAGAGGGACGAAGGTAACTTTCCTACCGGATAAGCTGATTTTTAAGAACACGAAGTTTGATTTTGAGCGACTTGCTGAAAGGATGAGAGAACTTGCTTTCCTAAACCCGGAGGTTACAATCACACTTGAAGATAAAAGAACCGGGCAAAAAGAAGTTTTCCATTACACAGGCGGAATTGTTGAATTCGTTAAGTATGTTAATTCAACGAAGAAGCCACTTCACCCGGATGTGATTTATATAACTGGTGAAAAGGAAGGCGTTTATGTTGATGTCGGCATTCAATACACAGACGAGTATATGGACACAATTTTATCCTATGTGAATGATATAAACACAATTGAAGGCGGAACCCATGTCAGCGGTTTCAAAGCAGCACTGACAAGGACATTAAACACTTACGCTCAAAAGAACAACCTTTTGAAATCAAAAATTGAATTAATAGGCGATGACTTCAGGGAGGGCTTGACTGCTATTATAAGCGTCAAAGTTCCAGAGCCACAGTTTGAAGGTCAGACGAAAACGAAACTTGGAAATAGCGAAGTAAAAAGTATAGTTGAGTCAATAGTAGCTGATGGTTTAATGGAATATCTTGAGCACAATCCGACAACAGCGAGGAAAATCCTTGAAAAATGTATAAGAGCAGCCGAAGCAAGGGAAGCAGCTCGTAAGGCGAGGGAACTTGTCAGACGCAAAAATGCTCTTGACTCGGGCGGTTTACCCGGAAAGCTTGCCGATTGTTCAATAAATGACCCTGAATTGACAGAAATTTTCATCGTTGAGGGTGACTCAGCCGGTGGAAGTGCAAAGCAAGCGAGAGATAGACAATTCCAAGCGATCTTACCGATAAAGGGTAAAATTTTAAATGTTGAGAAAGCACGACTTCACAAGATACTTGAAAACCAGGAGATAAGAGCGATTGTCCAAGCCCTTGGCACTGGAATAGGTGAAGATGATTTTGACCCGAACAAAGTAAGATATGGAAAGATAATTTTAATGTGCGATGCTGATGTTGATGGAAGCCATATAAGGACGCTTCTTTTGACATTTTTCTATCGCTATATGAGAGAATTGATTGAAGCCGGGAGGGTTTACATAGCCCA
>JAPYWO010000325.1 GCA_028276305.1 Candidatus Thermokryptus sp. | reverse complement strand
TCGGTGAATATCTTTTTAAGAAAATGTTCCCCCCACTTTTCATGCAACTTTTTGAATCTTTCAACTTCAACTATGTCAACTCCCACGCCGATTATCATTCCCATCCGTTTTCTTTTTTGATTATGTCAATGAGTTCAATTATATCGTTAAGTTCGTAATCTGCCTCCGGATTTTGGGTGTTAAAAGTGTCCCCATATCTTGCGAAAGCGGTTTTCATGCCGACTTTCTTTGCACCCACGACATCCCTTTCAGCCCAGTCCCCAACCATAATCGCCTCATGGGGTTGGACACCTAAAAGTTCAAGCGCCTTTAAAAAAGGTGTCGGGCTTGGTTTTCTTTCGCCAGTGTCATCAAATGTTATAACATGGTCAAAAATGTGATGAAAATTCAAATAACATAACCTCAACCATGCTTCCCTTGCTGGGGCATCGGAGATAACAGCAAGTTTCAAACCCATTTTTAAAAGCGTCATCAAAGTCACATAAACATGCGGATACGGGACAAGAGCTGCTTCACGAGCTCGCCTGTATGCAACAACACCAGCAGAAAGAATTTTATAATCAACTCTACCATAAATCTCCATCAAAAAATCGTCAAATACCTGCTGATACTCTATCCCCTTTTGTGCGTAAATCCTATCAATCCTTTCCCTTGCTTCTTCAGGGGAGATTTTCAAACCAGCGTCAATCATTGCACTTATAGCTGCTTCAATAGCCTGCCTTTTCATAGTCATAAAATCAACAAGCGTATTATCAAGGTCAAAAATTACCGCTTTTATCATCTCGTTCGGGTTCTTTTAATTTCACAATTGACTCTACACCCAAAATATAACTCAAATACCCAAAACCTGCAATATGTCATCAAGCAATTGTTTCTTTGAGATTTTTAGATAGTCGGTGGGATTTCCGCTTCATCATCAAAATGACATTTAAGGGCATCTTTAATTTTCTCTTTTAATTCCTCAATTGATTCAGCTTGAGTGAAAATGGAATATCCAAGCGCTTTCGCCACATATCCACCTTCGGCGTCCTCTTCAACAAGGAAGATTATCTCGGTCGGGGGCATTTTAAGTCCCTTTCTTTAATTTCACAATTGACTCTACACCCAAAATATAACTCAAATACCCAAAACCTGCAATATGTCCCCTGCAAACCGGAGCTATGACACTGTGCCTTCTGAAATCCTCCCTTGCGTATATATTTGAGAGGTGAACCTCAACAACGGGAATTTTAAGAGCTGAGATGGCATCTCTTATCGCATAAGAATAATGCGTAAATGCGCCAGGGTTTATTACAACACCGTCAAAGTCAAACTCAACAATTGAATTTAACTTGTCAATTATTTCACCTTCGTGATTTGATTGGAAAAATTCAAATTCAACATCCGGAAACTCGCTAATCAAAATTTGATTTACCTGCTCAAGCGTCATTTCTCCATAAATTGCCGGCTCCCTTTTTCCAAGGAGATTTAAGTTTGGTCCGTGGATTACAAGTATTTTCATTCTTTGACGATTTTTAACTTTGCAATTTCATCCTCAATTATACTTTTTATGTTCTCATCCATCAATTTCTCATCAACTCCAATTTCCATAATGCTTTGTGCCAGGAGAGAAATCCTTTTTTGAGTGTTAGCAAGCTTGTTTATAACTATCATTCCTTGTTCCTTTAAAACACAATATCCTCCTTCAAAATCACCTCGTTCATATCTCAATGTTATTCCAAGCCCGCGGACAAATTTCTCAAGCTCTTCAAGTATTGCCTCTGGCTTTCGCTTTTTCATCCCGGTGGGAAATTTAATTATACAAAAGATACTTCTGCCTGATGCTTAGAAATTTCTTTACATCGTCTTCCCATGTTTTTATAATCTCATCGGGCTTTTTCCCTTCATCTATCATCAACCTAACTTTATCGGTTCCCCACAATCTATCCTGACCAGCGGTTCTCCACTTAAATTTATCTGGGTAGAGTTTTTTCAAAGCGTAAAGTATGTAAACCCCAACTTTAACTGGCTCAAATTTCTCTCTATCATAAACATTTAAATAAACCCCACCGCATTTTTCACCTTCATACTTCGGATCAATCGTCACCTTTTCTATATCCGTCGGCGTAAAGCTAATCGGTTCAAACTTCACACCTGGAAGCTTATAATAGTTAAGCTCCTTTGCGAGTTTTTCCCCATCAATCCAGGGTGCGCCGATCCACTCAAACGGGTGCTGAGTTCCCCTACCCTCAGATACATTCGTACCCTCAATGAAGCAGGTTGCTGTATAGACAATGGCGGTTTTTAAGGTCATCATATTCGGTGAGGGTTTAACCCATGGAAGACCTGTTTGATCAAACCACATTTTTCTTGAATAATTTTCCATCTTAACAACCGTCAAATCAGCTTTTACACCATTTTCAAGCCATCCCTCATCGTTAAACATCTTCGCAAGTTCCCCAACAGTCATCCCATGAGCGACGGGTATAGGGTGAAGCCCAACAAATGACTTAAACCTTGGTTCAAGAATTGGACCATCAACATAAACACCGCGAATTGGATTCGGTCTATCAAGGACGATAAATTTTTTCCCCATTTCCGCACACGCTTCCATACAATAGCTCATAGTTGAAATATATGTGTAAAATCTCGCCCCAACATCTTGGATGTCAAAGATCAAGACATCAATATCCTTGAGCATTTCCTCGGTTGGTTTCTTCACCTCACCGTAAAGTGAAAACACTGGTATACCTGTCTTTGTATCAACACCGTGAGAAATACTTTTGCCATCTGGGACCTCACCCCTTATGCCATGCTCAGGTCCGAAAAGGGCAACGATTTTAACTCCTT
>JAPYWO010000326.1 GCA_028276305.1 Candidatus Thermokryptus sp. | reverse complement strand
GGAGGAATTTTTTCATTTTTAATTTAATCTCTTGGTTTTAAATTTTTTCTCATTTATCCCCTCTCCCCTTGCGGGAGAGGTTAGCACCTTAATTCTCCCCCGTCAAGAGGAAAGGAGACCTTTTAAAATTTCCCAACCCCCTCTCCCCTTGCGGGAGAGGGTTAGGGTGAGGGCGATGTTAACTCTTTCACCCCCACCTTTATCCTCCCCCATCAAGGGGAGGAAACTTTATTAAATTAAGTTCCCTCTCCACTTGCGGGAGAAGGCAAGGGTGAGGGGTGATGTTAACTATTTACTTCATCAAAACCATCTTCTTAACATCAACAAATCCATCAGCTGTCAACCTGTAATAATAAACACCGCTTGGGAATCCACTCGCATTCCATCTAACGACTTTACCATAGCCAGCTTCCATGAAGCCATCATAAAGCACAGCGACCTTTTCACCAAGCGAATTGAAAATCTCCAACTTAACATTTCCCGACTTCGGAAGATCAAACCTTATTTCAGTCCCTGGATTAAATGGATTTGGATAATTTTGATAAAGAACATACTTATTTGGAATTTCAACGACGACATTTGCGGTTATTGACCCGAACTCTTGACGGTTCCCGTTGAAGTCAACGGCATAAATTTTATATACATAGGTTGCGCCACCCTTCACATTTTCATCTGTGTAAGTGTATCTTTTACCATGTGAGCTTGTGCCAAGACCTCTAAGTTCAGGGTTCGTTTGATAACCAGCGATATATTTGAAGTCAGTTTCATCCTGCGCCTTTCTGTAAATTTCAAATCCAGCATTGTTAAATTCACTCCCCGTCTCCCAAACAAGCGTAACCTTTGAATTGCCAGTTATAGCAACTAAAGAGACAGACTGTGCTGGGAGAGATTGGTCTTTATTCCCTGAAGCATTTGGTGAAACCCCACTGGTAACAATAAAGCCCCAGTAATGTAAATATGTTTTGTTTCCGAATCCATCTGTTTGAGCATCACTCGGTGTTATCCCGTATTGATATCCACCACTACTTGTTATATAACACAACATATAAATGTGATCTGGCTTGCCGGCTCCTGTTATATCACTCCAAGGAATACGTGCTTCACCATCATTACTACCTGTAGCAAAATAACTGTAGACGCTTCCAAAAGGATCACTCCAAGCACTTCCGGTCCATCTTCTGAATTCGGAATAGCCAACTTTATAGTAAGCAACAAAATCAGCACTAAATGGAAGTGTAGGAGTATGACCGTCATAAGTAAAACCTGTTGTAGTTCCAGTCCCGCTTGTTTGATTTGGGGCTGGTTGAGGGTCGGTGTCTATATAAACAATATGCCCCTCGTATTTATTACCTCCAGATGTTCCGAGATATAAATAATTTTCATCCCAAGTTATATACCAAGTAACACCAGTTGTTGAAGTTGAAAAAGCTTCATCTGAAGCCCAATCGCTTAAATTACCATCCACAGTGATAGTATGATAAGTTGTTGCTAAAAAAACGACCGCAACAGCGGTCAAGCCAATGATTGATAAAATACGCTTCATCATGGCGACCTCCGTTGGTTTGTTTTTGGTTTTAGTTTTAGTTTTTATTTTTAATTTCCCTCTCCCCTTGCGGGAGAGGTTAGCACCTTAAATCCTCCCCCGTCAAGAGGAAAGGAAAAACTTTTACTTAACAAGCATCATCTTCTTAACATCTATAAACTTACCAGCTTGCAACTTATAGAAGTAAACACCGCTTGCGAGATTTGATGCATCAAACTTCAACTCATATACACCAGCCCTTTGCTCTTCATTAACTAATGTCGCAACCTCCTGACCGAGTATGTTGTAAACCTTCAAAACCACACGCTCACTGTTCGGTATGCTATACTTTATCGTCGTCACCGGGTTAAATGGGTTCGGATAGTTCTGATACAAAGCATATGTCAAAGGAACCTCGCCTGTCTCTTTCACACCGGTGAATTTATTGACTATCTTCACCGTGTCTTTAAAAGCCCCAAGACCACGCTGTCTCCCAAACTTCACAACCTCAAGCTCATTTATCGCCTTCTTACCCGGCTGATTTGGCAAATCATCAAGGAACAAAAGATGGTCCTCTTGGAATCCCGCCTCATTGTCAACAGGTCCATTTACTGCAAACTTAAACTGTATCGGTCCCTTTGATGACCACTTCGGGAATGTAATCGCAACCGAATAAATCGTATCCCCAGCAACTTTATCTGGATACTTCCCATCATCGTGTAACATCACTCCTGACCTGTCCCTCGTCGGGTCATCCCAAATCCAGAACAAAGGCGGTTGACTTCCGGCTATAAAGAGCGAATCAACTCTTGTAATCGGGTCACCATTCTTATCAGTCGCACCTCTCATATCGCAATAGAACCAAACTTCAACCCCATCGTCTTTTTGAACAAATCCCTCAGGTCCAGATCCTGCGAAATATCTTCTTGGGACTTCCTGCGTATCAGCATCTGTAAATGTATACTTGTAATTTGCCCCGGGCTCCCAACCATTGTTTGGAACCCTTGCTTGATTATCATTCCCTGTTTTGATGTAATACTTATACTCAATGAAATCACCCGGTGCAGCAGTTATAGGTACGAATCCTTCCCAGACACCAGGTTCAAGTGTTGAAGGTTGCAATTGATTTTGTTCGCCCCAACCATTAAATGAACCGCGAACGAGAACAACATCTCCACTATCTGGCTTGAAATATCCTATCATCTGATAGACGCTCATATTAACACTGAAATAAAGTTGAACTGTCTTAGCTGGAGCTATAACCTTCCTATCAAATGTCGTCCACCTCAATGTTGTATCTTTATTTA
>JAPYWO010000324.1 GCA_028276305.1 Candidatus Thermokryptus sp. | reverse complement strand
GAGTTTATCAACTTCTGTTTTTCTTTTTGCATCTCAAGAATTTTGCTGATTTGGTTTGGGAGTTCCGTCTCGGGGACGCTTAAAATTGAGATAAGTTCGTTTGAAATTTTATTTTTGGATTGAAAATCCCTCAAAGCTCTAATTCCGCAGACAAATTCAACCCTTGTAAGTCCTCCCTTGACCCTTTCCCACCTTCTTATTTTTATCAAACCGATCTCACCCGTCCTTGAAACATGGGTCCCACCGCATGGTGAAAAATCAAACTCCTTAACCTCAATTATCCTCACAGTTCCGGATACCTTCGGCGGTTTTCTGAGTGGATATTTTGAAATTTCAGAGGCGTCAGCGAAGTGAATTTTGACATCTCTATTTTCCCAAACGATTTTGTTAGCGAGTTCTTCAACTTCATGGATTTTATCGTAGTTTAAATTTCCCCCGTCAAGGTCAATTGTTCCGATGTCATCCCCGAGCCGTGATGAGACGGTTTCACAGTCAAGTAAAACTTCAAATGCCCTTGAAAGTATATGTTGTCCGGTATGCTGTTGCATGTTTGAAAACCTGCGCTCCCAGTCAATCACACATTCAACTTTTCCCGGTGAAACATCCCCTTCAATTATGTGAAGGATTTCGCCATCTTCGGAGAGGATTACATCAATCACCTTTGCGGTGTTAATATAACCGGTGTCGTGTTCTTGACCACCTGATGTTGGGTAAAAGTAGGTTTTATCAAGTACAACCGCTGTTTTCCCATTTATGTTTTTTACATCAATGATTTGCGCTTCAAACTTAGTTGTGTAGCTGTCGCTGTAGTAAAGGCGTTCTGTCATTTTCGTTTCTTAAATTGGTTTTGATATGCAAAATTAATTTACGCATCATTGATTGATTTTCAAAAAGGGAATTTTTTAAAATTTGCTATTTTTCCTCCGAAAATACTTGCTTTTTTAAAGGTCAAGATATAACTTGCTCTGTGAGAAAAAATAAAAATTTCGCCCAGATGCTTTATAAATTTTCCAGATTTGTCCTTTCGCTTTTGTTTCTCTTCCTGACATTTTACGGTTGTGATAAGCCACGCGATTTGCCCACCCCAACTCATTTTAACAGGGTCCCGGAAGTTAAAAATTTGAACGCTTCGGTTGATACAACAAGTACTGGGAAAATTCTCGTTCAATTGAGATGGGAATATGACGATAATGGAAACTTAAGGGAGTGGGAGGTTTACAGGGCTTTGAGGGACACAGCCGGTGGGAATTATTCCTTCCTTCAGCCACCGGTAAAAGTTCCAACGTATTCGGATTCAACTATACCGAAATTCGTTGAAGATAGCATCTGGGTGTATTACAAAATTATCCCGGTTGGGCTTGATAGATTTCTTGGAAAGCCCGGGATAATTCGTTTAACGCTTTACCGTAAATAAAAACAAAGCGAGGTGAAAATTATGCGTAAAATTACAGCAATACTGATAATTCTCCTGCTGTTTGTTTCAAGCAGGGGATTGGCGCAGTGGGCGCCACTTGACACAACGAAGCATAAATGGTTCACGGTTGATAACACGCCGAATTTGGCTGGATTGCAGCCCGGATATTCTACCTTTGAAGTTGATCGTGATTCAACGGATGGTTATTACGAGAAAGAGCCAAACTCAGTAGCAAGCGGTCAGCAAGGACCAGGTTGGTTTACAAATACTGGTACCGCAAATGTCGGTCCCGATCACCGGCGAACGCCTTATACAGCTGGGAGTCCATCTGGCGCATGGGCGAGGTATATCTTCAATATCCCGACCCAGACACAAAATAATATCCTTGACAAGGATGATTATTACATACTCTATTACTATCTGCAACAAAGCGGTAATGCATCGCCGAATTGCTATGTTACAGTTGAAAGGTTCGGTGAGGGCGTATATGCTGATTCTTTAAGGCATAATCAAATGTTAAACGGTGCTGATTTACCGACTTTACAAAGTGCGGGTCTATGGAATCCAACTCAAAGTGGTGCTGATGGTTCCTGGTATCCGCTTACAATTTTAAGGTTGAATGCGGGTGCACCAGTGATCGTGACGATAGGAGCTGATACCTTAACGCCCGCATTTTTAAGGGTTGACGCTGTTAGGGTTTTGAGAAGTGACCTTCCGCGTGACCTTGAATTTGGACGCAGGATGAAAGGAAATCCCTGGGAAAGAACAACACCTGATACCACAAGACCGAACGCAGACCATTTTGGACTTTACAGGGTAGGTGAAACATTTCCAGAAGTTACACTTGGTGAAACAGCGGAAAAGAAAGTGCGCTTGTTTAACCTTGGTGATAGCGTCTTGACGATTTATAATGTTTACGGTCATACTGGAAGATTTTACACGAACGATCCAATGCCCATCAGAATAAACCCCGGAAGTTATTATGATTTAACCGTTGTTTTTAGACCGTATCAAGAGGAATTCGCTGTTGATTCACTTGCGATTGAAAGCGATGACCCCGAGGAACCGGTTGCCTATCTTCATGTTGTGGGTAGAGGTTTGAACTATAACTTCATTATGAACGCAAGCGACGGAACCGAACCACACTGGAGAGCTCCGGGTGGCGATCAAGTTTTATATCAGGAAGTACCGACAGGATGGCTTAATTCAGTTGCAAGTCCATATCCGTTCCCTATACCAGGGGGAAATAGATATAGCAGAGTTTACACTGGGACGACGGAAATTCCTTATGCACTTTATCAATTTGTTATTCCAGACACGCTCGGCGGTGATTATATACTTGAATATAGTGGACCTGCTGGCTCACCGAACGCAGCTACTGCTGCACAGATTGATGTCGTAACACCGTTTTTTGCTGACAC
>JAPYWO010000322.1 GCA_028276305.1 Candidatus Thermokryptus sp. | reverse complement strand
AGATGCTTGGTATATTGAAGGAGGTAGCATTGATTCACTTGATGAGAAGATAAGCAAAATGGAGGAATATGGATTTAAAGCATTTTATGTCAAAGATATAAGCTCTGAGTTGAGAGATTACTACTCAAAGTTCAAGAAGATAATCATTAACTCTTTGAAAGAGCGAAAGTTTTCAAAGCAGGAATTTAAAGAATTGAAAAAGTATAAACACGAGGTAAGTGTTTTTCTTGATCAAGGGGGAGATAAGTGGATGGGTTATGTTGCAATCTGTGCGAGGAAAGTCGGTAGTTGATTTTGTCCTCCTTTTTGATTATAATTGAAAAAACTAACACCTCAAATTGCCACTGACATGAAGAGGTTTATCTTCTTTGTGAAAGCAGGAATTATAGTTTTAATCACCATACCGATGGCGATAATTACTTTTTTGCTCCTCCCGTTTAATTACAAGGGCAAAATTTATCATTTTATGGCGAGGATTTGGTCGGGGCTTGTGCTTTGGATTTTTAATGTTAAAGTGGAGGTTGTTGGTAAGGAAAATGTTGATTTCGGGAAGAATTACATTTACATTTCAAATCATGCGAGCGCGATGGATATACCAGCTTTGATTCGTGGCATACCGGATCAGATAAGATTTCTTGCAAAGCAAGAATTGGGGAAAATTCCTCTCTGGGGTTGGCTTTTGAAATATGGCGGTTATATTCTCATTGACAGGAGAAATCCAAAAAAGGCTATGCGTAGTGTCCAAAGGGCTATTGAAAAGATAAAAAGCGGTGTTTCTGTTCTCGTCTTCGCAGAAGGGACAAGAAGCACTGACGGTAAGCTTCTTCCGTTCAAGCGAGGTGGTTTTATGCTTGCAATAAGAGCAAAGACCCCCATCGTCCCAGTTACAATAATCGGAAGTCATAAGATTATGCAAAAGCATAAACTTGAGATAAATCCCGGAACCATAAAGATACTTCTTGATAAACCAATTTCAGTTGATGAATTTGACGGTAGGGAAGGGGAGGAAAAACTTATGGAGTTAACAAGGGATGTGATAAATAGAAATCTCTTTGAAAAACAAAGCGAGGGTTGAAAATGCCTGTAACGATCAAAGATGTTGAATATATAGCGAATCTCGCACGACTTGAATTTAAAGAGGAGGAAAAAGAGAAATTCACGGAGCAATTCAACAAGATACTTGAGTATATTGATAAGTTAAACGAGCTTGACACAGAAAATGTTGAACCACTTTATCATGTGATTGATTTGAAGAATGTTTTTCGGGAAGATGAAGTTAAACCAAGTTATCCGAGGGAGGAGATTTTGAAAAACGCTCCTTCAAGAACTGAATTTTTCTTTAAGGTCCCGAAGGTTATCCCGGTTGAGCCGAAGATTAAAGAAGATAGCGAAGAAACTTAAACCATGGCAAAAGTCATTGGTGTGATTCCTGCAAGATATTCTTCAACGAGATTTCCGGGGAAGCCACTTGTTGATATTCTCGGAAAGCCGATGATTCAATGGGTTTATGAGAATGCCATGGGTTCAAAACTTTTGGATTTTTTAATCGTTGCGACAGATGACGAGAGGATTTACAATGTCGTTAAAAGTTTTGGAGGTAATGTCATTATGACGCCAAGCGACATACAGACCGGAACGGATAGGGTTGCATATGTTTTGAACGAATTTGATGCTGATATTGTGGCAAACATTCAAGGGGATGAACCATTATTGACATCAGAAATGATTGACCGAGCTATTGAACCATTTTTGAACGGTGAAAAAGTTGATATTTCAACTTTGGCTGTTAAGATCAATGATGTTGATTTAATTTTTAACCCAAATGTTGTTAAAGTAGTTTTTGACAAGGATAAAATCGCTTTATACTTTTCAAGAAGCCCCATCCCTTTTTGTCGTGACGCGAAAAATGAGAAAGATTGGCTAAAGCTTGGCAATTTCTATAAACACATAGGTCTTTATGTTTATTCAAGGGAATCACTTTTAAGGTTTGTCTCTTTAAGAAGATCGTTGCTTGAGGAGATTGAAAAGCTTGAACAATTGCGGGCACTTGAAAATGGTTTTAGGATAAAAGTTGTGATAAGCGAAAGTGATACAATTGGTGTTGATACACCAGAAGATGTTGAGAAGGTTGTAGCGTTTTTGAAAAATAAAAAAATGGCTTTAAAAGATGAGCGATAAAAAAACAAAATATATCTTTGTTACCGGTGGCGTTGTATCATCGCTCGGTAAAGGAATTGCGTGCGCCTCACTTGGACTTTTGCTTAAAGCAAGGGGTTTAAAAGTTACAATTCAAAAATTTGACCCTTATATAAATGTTGATGCTGGGACAATGAACCCTTATCAACACGGAGAGGTCTATGTGACGGATGACGGCGCTGAAACTGACCTTGACCTTGGACATTATGAGAGGTTTCTTGATGTTAATATGTCAAGGTTGAATAACACCACCACGGGACAGATTTATTATGAAGTGATAATGAGAGAGAGAAAAGGTGATTACCTTGGGGCTACGGTTCAAGTTGTGCCTCATATAACGAATGAAATAAAACGAAGAATTACCCTCCTTACCAAGGAAGATGATTATGATGTTATAATAACTGAGATCGGAGGAACAGTTGGTGATATTGAAGGTTTACCTTTTCTTGAGGCGATAAGACAATTCATGCTTCAGGTTGGGAAACAGAACGCAATAAATATACATGTCACGCTTGTCCCATTTATAAAGTCGGCTGGCGAGTTGAAAACGAAACCAACGCAACACAGCGTCAAGACATTGCTTGAAATTGGAATACAACCCGATATTTTGATTTGTAGAACTGAAAGACCATTGACGAGGGAAA
>JAPYWO010000323.1 GCA_028276305.1 Candidatus Thermokryptus sp. | reverse complement strand
TGTGCTCTCCCCTTTGAAGTGAATTATTTGAGTCGTCGGAACATAATAAATTTTCCAGCCGGCTTTTTTTATCCTGTAACACCAATCAATGTCCTCTCCATACATAAAAAAGTCCTCATCAAGCCCGCCAACCTTTTCATAAACTTCCCTTCTTATCATCATAAACGAACCACTCACAGCGTCAACCTCAACAATTTCGTCAGGGTCAAGATATGTGAGGTTATACTGGGCGAAAATTTTACTCTTTGGGAAAATTCTCGCAAGCCCGACCATCTTCGTGAAAGCAACCCAAGGCGTTGGAAAACTCCTACGACAAGCAAGCTGAAGCGTCCCATCCGGATTTAAAACTTTACATCCTACCATCCCACACTCGGGATGTGACTCAAGGAAAGAGATTAAAACCTTGAAAGTGTCCTCCTGAACAATCGTATCAGGATTTATGAGCAAAATATATTTCCCCTTTGCAAGTTTCAACGCTTGGTTGTTCGCCCTTGCAAAACCCACATTTTCCTTATTAACTATCAAATTAACCTCGGGAAACTTCTGCCTTACCATCTCAACACTTCCATCTTCGCTTGCGTTGTCAACGACAAATATCTCAGCATTTATCCCAACCGTCGCTTTCTTAATTGAATTTAAAGCGTTCTCAAGAAACTCCTTCACATTGTAATTCACAATGATTATTGAAAGGTCAACCCCCATCTTTCCTTCTCTTGAAGAATTTTAAAAATCTCTGTGAAAACATAAGACGCAAAACCATAAAAGCAGCTTCAAAAACTATCTTCTTGCTCATTTTTGATACCCCAGACCTCCTCTCAACGAAAATTATCGGATGTTCCTTAATCCTCATACCTTTGTAGTACGACTTCACCGTAAACTCAATTTGGAAAGCGTATCCATTTGACTTGATTCTGTCAAGTTCAACCTTTTCAAGTGCTTTTTTAGAAATACATTTAAAACCGCTCGTCAAGTCCTTAATCGGGACTCCGGTGAACTTCCTCGCATAAGCATTGGCAAAGTAACTTAACAAAACCCTTGAAAATGGCCAGTTCATCACCGAAACCCCGTGAGAATACCTTGACCCAATGACTATGTCATAACTGTCAAGCATTCCCTTGAGCAACTCAGGTATTACCTTTGGGTCGTGTGAAAAATCTGCGTCCATTTGAAAAACATAATCGTAATCGTTCGCCAACGCAAATTTAAAACCCTCAACATATGCGGTCCCAAGCCCAAGCTTCCTGGGTCTTTGAATCAAATGAACCCTCCCCGAAAATTTCCCCTGCAATTCCCTCACAACCTCAGCCGTCCCATCAGGCGAGTTATCATCAACGATGAGAACATCAACCCTGGCGTCAGCAAAATCTTTTATTTTCTCCTCCTGGCTTAAAACCTGCGGTATTAACTCCTTCACATTCTCAGCTTCATTATATGTCGGAATTACAACAAGGATTTTCATTAACGCTCAACTTTTATTTTTGAAAAAATCAACGATACTTCCAATCACATAATCAACTTCATCATCTCTTAACTCTGGAAACATCGGCAAAGATAGCACCTCCCGTGAGCATTTTTCAGCGATAGGGAAGTCACCCTCTTTATAACCAAAATAAGAAAACGCCTTTTGAAGATGAAGCGGGATCGGGTAATGAACCGCCGTTTGAATCCCTCGCCCCTTCAAAAATTCAATCAATTCATCTCTCCTGTTTGTCCTTATAGTGAATTGATGATAAATATGTTTATTATACGGCTCAGCGTAAGGGGTAATTATTGAATCAATGTCCTTTAACGCATTTGAATATCTATTTGCGATCTCAATCCTTCTTTTGTTCCATTCATCAACATATTTTAACTTCACAAGCAAAATCCCTGCTTGCAAAGTATCAAGTCGGCTGTTTACCCCAAGCAATTCATGGTGATATCTTTTCTTTGAGCCGTGGACACGAATCATTCTGATTTTCTCTGCTAAATCATCACTGTTAGTGACGACCATACCAGCATCGCCAAATGCCCCGAGATTTTTCGTCGGGAAAAAACTGATACATGCTATATCCCCAAAAGTGCAAACTTTTCTCCCTTTATATTCAGCGCCAAACGCTTGAGCGGAATCTTCAATCACATAAAGGTTATATTTTCTTGCTATGTCAAGAATTTTCTCCATTTCGGCTGGCTGACCGTAAAGATGAACCGGAATTATCGCCTTTGTTTTTTCAGTTATCTTGTTCTCAATAAGTTCTGGATTTATATTATATGTTCGCTCGTCAATGTCAACATAAACAGGTTTGCCACCAAGTAAAACTATCGTCTCGGCAGTTGCGACAAATGTAAAAGGCGTCGTTATGACCTCATCACCGGGCTTTAAACCAATCGCCATAAGCGCAATTTGAAGCGCATCCGTCCCCGAAGCAACACCTATTGCGTGCTTAACACCGAGATACCGAGCAACACTTTGTTCAAACTCCTTAACTTCTTCGCCAAGTATAAAATCACCCCTGTTTAAAATTTTCTGAATCACATTGTCAATCTCCTCTTTCAAATTTAAATACTGTCTCACCGGCGTGAAAATCGGAATTTCCATTTAACCTCCAAATTTATTTAAGTTTGACCTTTCCCAGAAAGAATGTGCAAAATAGTGTAAGCGATTATCTTCAAATCCATACGAAGCGACATATTTTCAATGTAAAAAAGGTCATACTGTAGTTTCTTCTTCACATCTTCAATTGACTCGTCATATTTATACTTTACCTGAGCCCAACCCGTGATGCCGGGCTTCACCTTTAATCTCCTCCTGTAAAGCGGGATTTCCTTTGAAAGCTTTTCAACAAAAACAGGTCTTTCAG
>JAPYWO010000321.1 GCA_028276305.1 Candidatus Thermokryptus sp. | reverse complement strand
GACATTGAGCGCAATTTTGTTCGCGAACATAAAAATGATAACCTTGCGAAAGTTGGATCAATCTTTTGATTTCACTATGACAATCAAGGCATTTATCATTAGTTATTTTCTTTCCAACGGAATGACATTTCAAACAATTATTTATCCCTTCCAAATCTTTATGTGGATTTGACAATTTGCCCGGAGAAATCTGAATAAAAAGAGCAAATGAAAAAATCAGTAAAATGTTCGGCATTTCTCCAATAAATTGTTTAGTTAGAAAACCCATTTGTATCCAAGAGTTAATGCAACTATCACATGAATAAACAAAAGGATAAACATTATCAAAGTAAACGGAAGATGAATGACATGCCAATATTTGAAAACTTGTTTAAATGTATCAAGCAAAGCAATTTTTCGCATAAGGATATATCTTTGTCGTTCCAGTTTTAATAATTTTCTAATTTCCTTTGACGGCAAACCGGATGTCTTTAATGTTTTTTCAACTACATAAAATTTTTTCCTTCTTATAAACAAATCGTCAATTAAAACCAAGAGCACCAAAGAAAAGAAAGATAAAGTTTTCGGTTTTTCAAATTGAAGGATCATATCAATTTGGTCCAAAACCTGTTTATTTACCTCGGGAAAATTTAATATTATTTCATTTTGGATCTCCCTTCGCATTTCCTCAATTTCAAAAGAAGTAAGTTCATTTCCTTTTATTCCTCTTGGAATTTGAATGTAGATGAATCTTCCTATTACGCCACTCAAAACAACTGCAATCATACTCCACATGGAAACTCCAGCTATTCCTGTAAATTTAAAAGTTGTATGAAAAAGTATCAGAACAGGTCCTGTTAAACAAAGAAAAATGTGAAAGTTAAGCCAATCCCTAATATTTCCAGCCATTGAAAGCAACCGCAATCTTTTCCTTGATGAATAAGAAACCACGCCAATTATTACCATGGAAGTTCCAACTATTCCAAGTCCATGACCAATTTTACCGCTTGGCTTAAGGTCTTCGTGTTTACTATGGAAAGCTTTTTCTTTGAGAGGTGCAGTATAATATGAAAAACCATTTATCGCAATTACAATCCCACTTGTCAAAGTTAATAGCAAAAGAAACGATAAATAATTTCGGTGAAACCACTTTCCCATTCATTTCTTTTTACATAAAAATTAAAAAACCCACTGTCAATTGTCAAGTGATGGGCGTCAAATTAATAAATTCTAATGTAAAAATTTTACACAATCGGATAATTCGTGTGGCATTTTTGCATTTAATCCCCTTGAAAATTGCGCCTTTTTATGTCCTATTTCAAAATTTATCGCTGGCACGGAGTTTGCAATTTAATTTGATCGGAATTAAATTAAAATGAAATTCAAATAAACGAGATGATGATAATGAAAGGAATTAACTTTTCGGAGAGGTTTCAAAGGGTAAAGAAATACTTCAGGAGGACATCAAAGGAGGAAGTTATATTACTTATAAACCAAGCGATTCATGAACTTTCCGAGATAGAAAGGAGGACGGACGAAATATGGAATCATATAAATTCATTAAATGTCAAAGGGAAAAAGAAAATTTACATTGAACTTGCTGGCGAGGAGCTTGATAAAATATCAGAGAGCGTTGAGAGAATAAAGGAACTTTTAAACAAAGCCAAGGGAAATGTAAAGCTATCTCACAAGAAGGAATACGAAATTGAACTTTGGATTTAAAAATCAATCAGGAGGGATTGATGCCGATTACACTTGAAAAAGCATTTATTAAAATTGAAAAAGAACAGTGTAAGGGTTGCACGCTTTGCATTGAAGTTTGCCCAGTGAAAGTTTTAAAAATTTCGGATAAGTTCAATTCAAGGGGTTACCATTACTCCGAATATGTTGGGGATGGTTGCACTGGTTGTGGGGTTTGTTTTTATGCTTGTCCTGAACCAGGGGCGATAACTGTTTATAAACGTGGCGCTGTGGTTGATGAAAAAATCTTCTCATTAAATTAAAGGCGAGGTGAAATATACCTCGCCTTTTTTATTTTGACTGCTAAAAGCAGTTGAAAAAACAAAAAGGAAATTTGAAAATGGCAAAACAACTGATGAAAGGGAATGAGGCGGTTGTAAAGGGTGCAATTCTTGCTGGATGCAGGGCGTTTTTCGGTTATCCAATTACTCCCGCAAGTGAGATAGCCGAAGCAGCTGCACTTTTAATGCCTGAGGTTGGTGGTGTCTTCATCCAAGCTGAAAGTGAAGTAGCAGCGATCAATATGCTCTTTGGTGCAGCAAGTGGAGGAGTAAGAGCTATGACAGCATCTTCAAGCCCTGGCATAAGCTTAATGCAGGAAGGAATTTCATATGCAGCTGGGGCTGAATTACCCATGGTCATCGTTGATGTAATGAGAGGTGGACCAGGACTTGGAAACATCGCACCAGAGCAAGGTGATTACTATCAAGTAGTTAAAGGCGGTGGACATGGTAATTACAAAGTCATCGTCCTTGCGCCAAATTCCGTCCAGGAAATGTGCGATTTAACTTATCTTGCTTTTGATTTGGCTGAAAAATATAGAAATCCTGTTTATGTCCTCGCCGACGGCTTCATCGGACAAATGGTAGAACCAGTTGAATTTCCCGAGCCGAAAATACCGAAAGTTGACAAATCATGGTGTGTTGATGGTACAGCCGAGACAAGACATAATCTAATTACATCAATTTACCTCGCCCCTGAAGACCTTGAAAAGCACAATTTGAAACTGAAAGAAAAATACGAGAGAATTAAAAAGGAAGAGGTGAGATATGAAGATTATAAAACCGAGGATGCTGAATTGATTTTAGTTGGTTATGGTATAGTGTCAAGAATTTTAAAAAGTGTCGTTGA
>JAPYWO010000320.1 GCA_028276305.1 Candidatus Thermokryptus sp. | reverse complement strand
CGCCAAATCCTTTTATCCTTTTTCTGTTTACAAGCATTTGATATATCTTCTTGGCTAATATAAACAACCTCATACTTTGAAGATATCTCCCTAACTTTTCTTCCCAATATAACCCCTAAAATTACGAGAAAAACAAGGGAAATTTTAAATATAATTTTCATAGCATTTGAAACTTTTATTTTTAAACCAACCAATCCTTAGTGTATATAAAAGTTCTGCAATAATAATTATAATTTCCAAGGTCAAAACAGATCATCTCCATGTAGCATACAACCGCTGGTCCTTGACAATAAGATGGTGGTGCAGCAAATGTTTCGCATTCAAAAGCTAAAAAGAAAGATACTAAAAAAGTCAAAATTGAAATTATAAATAATGTCAACACCCTCTTCATTTTATTTCCCTCCATTTGTTTTTAGTTTTACAAAAATTAAACCAGAAATTAAAAGCAAATTCAAAAACAAATGAAAAATGTCATTCCTCCCACCAACAAACCTCCCAAAACATCCACAATCCCCAACTTCACCCAAAACAAACCTTGAAAAACTCAAAATCGTAAAACCAAAAACCATAAAAATCAAACCAAACAAAGCATAAACAACACCGATCCCAAAAAAAAGCATCAAACCGAAAACAAACTCAAGAAACGAGACAAGAAAAGAAAAAGGCAAAACTAAAAAATCGGGCAAAACCCCATAAGATGAAACAACTCCCGAAAACCACCCCAAATCAATAATCTTAACAAAACCAGAAAATACAAAAACCAAACCAAGCAAATACCTTAAAACTGTAACAAAATTTAAATGCATAAATCAACTTAACTTTTTTCTCTCACCCAAAATTTAAAACAGGGAAACTTTTCTGTCAAGACCTTGAAGGTGACTTTTTATTGAACATGGATAGTTCAATTAATTAACGCCCAATTTTAACCTCCTTTTCCTTGACTTTGTCGCTTTTTTTTTACATTAAAAATATAAAACAAAAACAAGGGCTTAAAATGACGCTCGGGGAAGCATTAAAGGTTTATCGCATTAAAAACAAACTCCTTCAAAAACAAATGGCTTTCATGCTTGGAATTTCTAAAGAATACTACTGCAAAATTGAAAACGATAAAGTTTTCCCATCAAAAGAACTCCTTCTAAAAATCATCAAAATGACGGGAATTGAATTTAAACTTAACGCAAGAATCAAAAGTCCCTCATCATTCTTGATAAACCAAGCCAGTTGAAAAGAATTGAAAGCGTAACGGATATAAAAGAAGCGACAATCATTGCGGAATTGAAAAATTCAATGTTGAATTTCAAAAACTGGAAATAGTAGGTTATCGGCAGGAAGATAATTCCGGCGAAGATTGAAATTAAAACAAGCCCAAGAAGAAGCGTCATCGTTGCGCCTCTTGATGAAGCAATTCTAACGGGACTTCTTTCGGAGTAATTTGCAAAATATCCACCCATCCCAAGTCCAAGCGAAACATAAGTCAGGGCAACGAAAAAAGTCGTGAAAGTTATTAACATTCCAATGTTTGGGTCTTTACCGAAAGGAAAAACAGAAGCATAGGCAATCGCCTCCGAGATGATCAAAATCGGGAAAAATGAAATTATAAATTTATGTAGATAAAGCAAACTCAATTTAACAGGAGATGACTTTACAGACCAAAAACTCATCCCTTCAAGTGATATCACGGGATAAACGAAACGAATCACAATTGAAGCGATCAAAAAAACATTAAATGAGAAAATTGATATGAAAGCAAGCGATAAAAGTTGTGGCTCAACTCTGTATAATCTCATCCTCACTAAACTTGCTATGAAAATGACGACAAGTAAGAGCATTATCAAAAGATGAACCCATTGGCTCGGCTCACGGAAAAACAATTTCAAATCACGCTTTATGAAAACCTCAAGTTGAGGGTTTAAAATTGATTTTTTGTAAAAGCTCAAAAACTCAACTTCAAATTTTCTCTTCAACCTATTTTTCAAATCAAAAGCGATAAAAAGCGTTTCAAAGTACAATTTCCTTGCGATCCCAAAATTCACAAGAACCATTCCAAATGTAGCTGAAATTAAAATCAAAAAATACTTCAAAACCATCTCTTGATTTCCTCTTACGCTGAAATAGAATATCTCTGCAACCCAATGATTTGGAAGATAAAGCGCAATTGACGGATCAAGGTTTGCGAAATACTGGTCAATGTATGGGTAATATCTCATAACCTCGGTGAACAACTTCATCGGATTTGTGCTTCTAAAATAGAGATAAATTCCTGCGAGATAAAGGGACCCAGCAATGACGATAAGTTTTCTTATATCAATTTTCTTTGAAAGTTTCAAAATCAACATAAGGATTGCTATGCTGAAGGATGCTGACAAAAGCATAAACGGAACGATAACGCAAAAAAATGAGAAAAGATAAAAGCTGAGATTTTTACCGAAGTAACTTCCGTAACCAAGCAAGATCGCCAAGATGAAAATAAACATCGTTGATGAGCTATAAAAGAAATTGTCAAGAAATTTCACAGTGTAAATTTTTATAGGTTTGATCGGTGTTGTCAGGAAAAATTCAATGTCCCTGCTTTTGTAAAGCGTTGAATAAGCCACTATCATATTTCCAAGGCTAACGAGGACAAATAAAATAAAAAGAAGCATAGATAAAACCCGATGAAATAAGAAAAGCCCGATTTTCGCTTCGGCAAGCAGATAAGCGGTTGCATAATTTGAAGAAATAAATGTTGAGAGAGCGAAACCTGTGAAAACAATAATTGAAGCGAGTTCTTTTAAAACGCTTCCCCACTTTGAATCAAAAGCTGACTTGAAAATTGAGACGATTTTGTATTTGAAAATTAAAACCAAATCAC
>JAPYWO010000319.1 GCA_028276305.1 Candidatus Thermokryptus sp. | reverse complement strand
GCGAGTTTCTCCCTCTGTTTTACATTCAAAAGTTTAGAGTCCTTCACTCCGTCAATTAGGTGTTCAATTGCGATTGCGCTTGCTACGACTGGACCGGCAAGAGCTCCGCGACCGACTTCGTCAATGCCGATGATTATTCGTTTTGGTTTCATTGTGTTTTGGGGTTTTGTTTTCCAGTACTTGCTTTTAATGTAAAAAATTTTTAGATTTATAGTGAATTCTCCTCGTAGGCTTTTTCCTCCAATCTACCCTCAGCTCTTAACGAGCTGGGGGTATTTTTTTATTTGTATTTATTTAAAACCAGAAATTTCACTTTGTTATGATGAATTTGTCGTGGTAGATGTTTCTGTTTGTGAAAACGGAGATTAGATAGACACCACTTGCTGTGTTTGGTATGGTTAAGGTTGTATTTTCAGCGTGGAGGTTTGTCTCTTGAATCAATTGACCCAGGATGTTGAAAATTAAAACTTTCTGAATTATCTCGCTTGGGGTTGATATTTCAAGCAGTGTGAATCCGTTTTCAGATTTTGTTTTAAGAAGCATCTTCCTTTCCCCTTTGTCTTTATCATTTTTGAATGGCTCATCTTCAATGTTCAAGGTGTGGTCTCTTGAAAAGTAAAAGGTGTCAATATGTGCTGGGTTGTTTGATGTTGTAATTGTGAAGAATCTATCAAAAACCTTTGCGATTATATGTCCAGCGATAATTGATTTTGCGGATGTGTGCGAGCCCGCTGTTGTTTGATAAATAAACCTGACGCTTTCAGCGTTTTGGAGTTTCAAGAGTGTTTCTGTGTGCGGGTGTCCGTAGGAGTTATTTTCTCCTACGCTGATGAAAACAGCGAGTGGTTTAAGTTTGTCAAGCAGGATCTGGGGCGTTGAAGACGATGAGCCGTGATGAGAAATTTTGAGAAGTTGCACATTTTCAAGTTCGGGGTTTTTGACTACAAGGATTGATTCTTGTCGTGCGTAGAGGTCTCCGGCGGTGAAGAATTTGAATGTGTCCTGCGTGATTGAAATAAACTCAAGGAGCAAAGCGATTGATTGTGTGTTTTCGTCACTTGTTCCAGCGTATCCGTAATTTTTGAGATTTCCGGAGACAGCGAGGGTTGACAAGGTAATTTTCCCGTTTGGGGTTGTCAAGTTCAACAGCGTTTCGGCGACGGCGGGCGTGCTTCTTCTTGGACCGACAGCGGAAATATACTCCGTAAATTGTGCACTGCTGTAAGATCCTCCCCTATCGTAGCAGATGTCGGGATTTAAAGATAAAATAACCTCGTCAAGTCCGCCGATGTGGTCGGCGTGGTGGTGGCTTGCGACGGTGAAGTTTAGTTTGCTGATCCCGAGGGCTGATAAATACGGGTTGATGATATTATTTCCCTTCGTGGCATTTGCTCCGTCAATGAGGATCTTGAAGGTGTCAACTCTTAAAAAGCAAGCATCTCCTTGGTCAACATTGAGTTGGTGGATTTCAATTATTTGGCTTTGTGAGATTGAGAAGAAGAGGAAAAGAAGGAAAACAGCACCCCTCACCCTGACCCTCTCCCGCAGGTGGAGAGGAAAGAAGGAAGATGAAAAGATTTTAACGGCACCCCTTACTTTTGTTCTCTCCCGGATGGGGAGAGAAAGGATGAGAGAAATTAACTGAGCAAGTAGTCTTGTAGTTCTTTGATTTTTTGTTGGCACCATATACAATCGCAATTGCTATTTAATTTTAATTGTGGTTCGTTGAGTGTTTGAAGAAGGTTTTTGATCATTTCAATGGCTTCTGAAAAGATTTCGGGTTTGATGGTAAATCTTGCAAATTCAAAGTTTCCGGAGACGACGCTAATTGAGAAAGTTCCCTTTGGGAGTTGGTCTTGTTTTTTCTGGACTGATTGGAGCTGGATCTTTGGTTGAATTGTTCCCTCTGCTGTGTCCTGTTTCGTTTGTGGTGTTTCTTGCTGTGTTTCTCCTTTCAATTCCTCAATGAATTGTTCGGGTTCGTTTTCTTTTTTGATGAAGAGTGGCATTTTGTGGTCTCCTTTTTGTTTTAGTTGAGATTGTTTAATTCAAGTTCAATTTGTTTAATCTGTGTTTTTAGTTCAAGTAGTTTCATTTTTTTTTTCAAGTAATTTCTCAACTGAAATCTTGTTTTGATTGAAATACAATTCGTTGATTTCAACTATTTGAGATTGTGTTTTAAGTTGTTCGTTTAAGAGGTTGAGTTGTTCTTCAAGTTTTTTCCGTTTCAATTCCCTCTGGTTGTCTTCCCTTCTCTTTTTTTCTTCAAGTGCTTTCAGTTCAATCTGTTTAATTTTCAGGTTTGAATTGTCAAGGATCTTGGTCAGGTTGAGGGACACAGACAAAGAAAAGCGGTCGCGGACGGCGTAGGGTTGATAGATTGGGTTGATTGGGTCGTATTGGCTCAGGAAATAGCCAGCGCCGAAGCCGGCGTGAATTCTTACATCAATTGCGTTGATGATGCGGTTAAACAGCGAGAGGGATTTTATTTCTTCTTGTTTCTTCAAAATTTCAAATTCGGTTTGCGTGCTGGCGGGCTCTCTGGTGGCAGTAAGTAGCAGGATAAGGGTTAAAAGGGTTTTATATTTCCGTGTAAAATTTTTCAAGATGTGTGATCAGTTTTAGTTTTTCAAGCTCCATGTAATGCTCGGCATAGAAGGTGCTTATAAGGGTTTTGATGTTTTCTATGTGTTTATTTTTATCGGTTTTAATCAGGTTGATGGCTTTTTTGATGGCTTGGAAAGTGGCGTTTAAAGTGTCGGGGTTTGTTTCTTGTCTGAAGATTTTATCCCTGTCAAGTGATAAGTCCCAGATAAGTTTGGCAGAGACATTCTTTTCAATGTAATCGGATATAATTTCAAAAAGTTTTGTGTGAATATTGGTG
>JAPYWO010000318.1 GCA_028276305.1 Candidatus Thermokryptus sp. | reverse complement strand
TTCGGATGAGGGATTTAGGATACACATTGATGTCAAAACAGCGCTTGTGGAAAATCCGTCTGATTATAAAGGTGTAATAAACATTGGCAAGAATCAAACAAGCTATTCAATAGGCGATAAATTTAAAAGGAGTTTGCCCACAAGATACTCGGATGGTAAAATAACTTTGACTCACACTGTTCAAGTGATTCATGAGCACTTTTCTGATAAGATTCATGCCTTGGTGCTTGCTTGTGTTCCAAATGGGAATTTGAATGAAGTTTATGGTGATAAAATAATGAAGGCAGGAAAGGGTGGTTGGAAAAAGGCGAAAGATTTCCGGTTTAGATATAAAAGTGAGGGTGGGGTTTTGAAATTTGAATTAATTGATGGTAAACCACCAAGAGTTGAGATTATATCTGCACTTGAAAATTCAAATATCGCTCAAACACTTGGCTTAAATATAAATCACCGCCATCATCTATGAAGAAAATTTTGCTCATTCACACGGGTGGAACTTTTGGGATGGCTTTTAAAGATGGAACGCTTGCACCAAGTGCTTTTATCAACGGAATAATTGAATTCGTCCCGGAAGTGAAGAAAATCGCTGAGATTGAATCGTTTATAGTCGCTAATATTGATTCGTCAAACATCGGGATTGAGCATTGGATTAAAATAGCCGATGTCATTTCCAGAAATTATGAGGATTTTGACGGTTTCGTTATAACTCATGGCACAGATACGATGACATATACAGCTTCTGCTCTTTCCTTCATGCTTGAAGGTCTTTCAAAGCCAGTTATATTAACGGGTTCTCAAAGACCTCTTTCTGAGATCAGAACTGATGCGAGGAATAATCTAATAAACGCGGTTGAACTTGCAACTTATCCAATCCCCGAGGTATGTATATTCTTTAATAATAAGTTATTTCGTGGGAACAGAGCCAAAAAAGTTGATGTGTGGGGTTTTGATGCATTTACATCTCCAAATTATCCGATACTTGCAGAGGTTGGTGTTGACATAACAATTTATCCCGAAAATTTTTTAAAAATCAGAAATGGAAGATTGGAAGTTTCAAAGGAATTTTCAAATAAGGTTTTCTGCCTCAAGGTTTTCCCTTCAATGAAGGTTGATTATCTTATGAAGCTTCTTGAGCTTGACTTAAAAGCATTTGTCCTTGAGGCGTTTGGTTCGGGGAATTTGCCAAATATAGAAGAGAAGTCAATTATTCCATTCGTTAGAGAAGCGGTTGAATGTGGAAAAATTGTCGCCATTTCAACGCAAGCTGTTTACGGAAAGGTTGATTTATCTCTTTATCAATGTGGTAAAGATGCCCTTGAAGTGGGTGCTTTAAGTTGCAAGGATATGACAACTGAAACGGCGCTTGTCAAATTGATGTTTTTGCTCGGGAAGTTCGGAGAGGATATAGATAAGGTTAAGGAGTTTTTCTATGTTCCCATAGCTGGGGAAGTGAGTTGAGGGGAAATTTGTTTTTTATGCTCAAAAATGTTATCTTTACAAGCAAAAATAACGAAAATTTAAGTGGTTTGTAAGGTATGGCTCGCCTTGATGTAATTTCAAATAGGACATATTCGCCGAAAAAGGAAGAGGTTATCAACCAGCGCAAGTGGTACTTGATAGACGCTCAAGGGCAAACGCTTGGGCGACTGGCAAGCAATATAGCCAGAATTTTAAGGGGTAAGCATAAGCCGATATTTTCTCCTCATGTTGATTGCGGGGATTTCGTTGTGGTTATCAATGCTGAAAAAATAAAGGTTACAGGTAAAAAAGAGGAGAAAAAGTTTTATTTCAGTCATTCAGGTTATCCTGGAGGTGAAAAATTTGAAAGTTTGAAGGACCTGTTAAAAAGGAAGCCGGAATTCGTCCTCTGGCATGCTGTTAAATTGATGTTGCCGAAAAATCGTCTTGCAAGAAAGATTATAAGAAAGCTTAAGATTTACGCTGGTCCAAATCATCCTCATCAAGCGCAAAAACCCGAACCAATACCTGAAGAATTGCTATTAAAGTAAAACAAAAATTTGGAATCGGAAGAAATATGGCTGTTATTTCATATGATGCTGTTGGTAGAAGAAAGACATCTGTTGCAAGGGTTAGGTTAATTCCTGGGACGGGAAAAATAACCGTTAATAAAAGGGATTTTGAATCATATTTCCCGATTGAAGCTCACAGAGTAGATATACTTCAGCCATTTGTTGTCACGAATACACTTGGTCAGTTTGATGTGATAGCTAAGGTTGAGGGCGGAGGTATGACTGGTCAAGCAGGGGCTATACGTCTTGGTATAGCGAGGGCATTACTCAAGGTTGATGAGACATATAGGAAGATTTTGCGTCAGTATGGGCTTTTGACCAGAGACCCAAGGATGGTTGAGCGAAAAAAATATGGGCAACCGAAGGCAAGGAAGAGATTCCAATTCTCAAAGCGTTAATTCTATTAAAACACATACTCTCCGAGAATCTTCACAAGGGTGTCCGGTCTTTTATCCGGATCTTGTGGAGATGTGAGGAGGGTAGAGGCAAAAACCAAAACTAAATTCTGGAGGGAAACTATAATGCCGAGGGTGGAATTACAGCAATTGCTTGAAGCTGGGGTTCATTTTGGACATTTGACCCGAAGGTGGAATCCGAAGATGAAGCCGTTTATCTTTATGGAGAAAAACGGCATTCATATAATTGACTTGAAAAAGACACAGGAATATCTTGACATCGCTTGTGAAGAAGTTAAAAAGATCGTCCTTCAGGGGAAACAGGTTCTTTTCGTCGGCACAAAGAAACAAGCGAAGGAAATCATAAGGACGGAGGCGGAAAGATGTGGAATGCCATATGTGATTGAGAGATGGCTTGGTGGAACATTGACAAATTTCGCAACGATAAGAAAAAGTGTTAAGAA
>JAPYWO010000316.1 GCA_028276305.1 Candidatus Thermokryptus sp. | reverse complement strand
TGGTCCAACTGCATCGGGGAAGACGAAATTATCTATTATAGTTGCTGAAAAAATCGGTGGGGAAATAATCTCGGCTGATTCAAGACAAGTTTACAGGTATATGGACATCGGGACAGCCAAGCCATCAAAGGAAGAAAGAGAGAGGGTAAAACATTATTTTATTGACGAGCTGAACCCGGATGAGGAATTTAACGCTGGTGTTTTTGGAGAAAGAGGGCGGGAGATAATTGAGGATATATTTTCAAGAGGGAAAGTCCCAATTGTAGTTGGTGGCTCTGGTCTTTATGTTAAGTCGCTAATAGATGGTTTCTTTGAGGGTCCAGCTGGTGATTGGGAATTAAGGGAAATACTTTATAGAAAAGCCGAACAACTCGGTAAAGGGGCGCTTTACGAGGAGTTGAAGAAAGTTGACCCTGCATCGGCTGAGAAAATTCACCCGAACAATCTAAAAAGGGTTATAAGGGCGCTTGAGGTTTATTATTTGACGGGGAAGCCAATATCACAACTTCAATCTGAAATGAAACCAGAGATAAACTTTGAAACGGTTCAAATCGGGTTAAACTGGGATAGAAAAAAACTTTACAAAAGAATTGAGGAAAGGGTTGATATGATGATAGAACAGGGCTTGATTGAGGAAGTTAAGAGATTAAGGGAGCTTGGTTATGACAAAAATCTCAACGCACTTCAAACCGTTGGGTATAAGGAGGTCTTTGATTACCTTGATGGGATTATCTCCTACGATAGGATGATTTATCTGATAAAAAGGAATTCAAGAAGGTACGCCAAGAGGCAGTTGACTTGGTTCAGGCAAGACAAAAGGATAATTTGGATTGATGTTGATGAGAGGACGGACTTTAATGAACTTGCGGATAAGGTGATAGATATTTACAAATCGGGGTGAGATTCTGAATTTTGCTTGACTTGGTCTTTATTTTTAAATTTTTTCAAAAAAGTCCTTGAAAAATGCTTTACATTGAGCGTGGAAAATGGATTGGGAAAGGGAAAGAGGAAATTGAAAGGGAATGGGCAGAGCGAGGTTTCACATGTGATGTTTGGATTGATCCGCCTGGGCAAAGTTGGGAAGATTTTGTCCATGATACGGATGAACTTGTAACCCCTTTAAATGTGACGCTTGAAATTGAATGTGAAGGTGAGATCGCGGAGCTCAAACCCGGCGATGAGTGGTTCATACCTCGCGGTGCGGTTCATTCAGTTAGAAATAAAAGCAATGTTGTTGCATATTGGCTTTACGGCTACAATATATCAAAAACAAAAGCTTAAAAAGAGCGATGGAATATAGGCAGTTTGGTCAAACGGACATTAAAATCCCAGTTGTAACATTTGGAGGTTGGGCTATAGGAGGATGGTTTTGGGGAGGAACAGACGAAGAACTTGCAATTAAAGCAATTCAAAGGGCGATTGACCTTGGGATGAACTGCATTGATACAGCGCCTGTTTATGGGTTTGGACTTGGTGAGGAAATCGTCGGTAAAGCAATTAAAGGTAAAAGAAATGAAGTTGTAATCGCCACGAAATGCGGACTTCGCTGGGATAAGGAAGAAGGTGAGTTTTTCTTTGATACATATTTCAACGGGAGAAGGTATTATGTTTATAAAAATTTGAGGAAAAATTCAATAATTGAAGAGTGCGAAAGGAGCTTGAAACGGCTTGGCGTTGATTACATTGATATTTATCAAATTCACTGGCCAGATAAGACAACACCAATTGACGAATCCCTTGAGGCGTTGGTCAAGCTTCAGGAACAGGGGAAGATAAGAACTTTCGGGGTTAGTAATTTTGATGTGAATTTGATGAAAGAGACGATTAAATATGTAAGAGTTGAAAGCGATCAAGTTAAGTACAATTTACTTGAGCGAACGATTGAAAAGGATTTAGTCCCGTTTTGCATTGAAAACAAAATCTCAATCCTCGCTTATAGCCCTCTTGAACAGGGTCTTCTTACCGGAAAGATAACCATGGATACTGAATTTAAAAGTGGCGACTTGAGAAAAAAGCAGTTTTGGTTCCAACCAGAGAACAGGAAAAAAGTTCTTGATGCACTTGAGAAGATAAAACCGATAGCTAAGGAGAGAAATGTAACCCTGGCACAGCTTGTAATTAATTGGACTTTTTCACAGCCAGGGATTACAACAGCGATAGTTGGTGCGAGAAGCCCACAACAGGTTGAAGAAAACGCAGGCGCCGTTGAGTTCAAGTTGACGGAAGAAGAGATTAAAAAGATAACGGAAGCGTTCACATGGGAAGAGTAATATCACTTTTCATCTTGCTGATAAACATTTCATTTGCTCAAAGACCCGGGTATTTTCAGCAGAAGGTTGATTATTTTATTGAAGTGAAACTTGATGTTAAGTCACATTTGATGAGTGGAAAACAAATAGCGCTGTATTACAATAATTCGCCAGATACACTTTGCGAGATTTATTATCATCTTTACTTAAATGCCTTTAAGCCAGGTAGTTCAATGCAGGTTCGCGGTGATGTTATAAGAAATGGGCTTGGTGAGAGAATAAGAGGGATGAAACCCGAGGAATACGGTTGGACGAATGTTAAGTATTTAAAGGCGGATGGAGAAGATATTGAGTTTGATGTTTTTGATACGATTTTAAGAGCAAAACTTAAAAAAGCGCTTTTGCCCGGTCAAAGTGTTCGTCTTGAGATGGAATTTGAGTCGCAAATCCCAAAACAAACAAGGAGAAATGGGCGGGACAATCGCGAGGGAATTGATTATAGTATGGCTCAGTGGTACCCGAAGATATGTGAATATGATTTTGAAGGTTGGCATACGGATCAATATGTTGAACGCGAGTTTTATGGTGTTTGGGGTAATTTTGATGTTAAAATAACTTTGCCATCGGATTATCTCGTTGGGGCAA